>DATDJA010000270.1:0-8065 GCA_036520795.1 Candidatus Limnocylindrales bacterium | reverse complement strand
CGGAAGCCGCGCGCGGCCCAACCGCCGAACGCGCCCGCGTCGGTCGTGAGGATCGCGTCGTCGGGGAGCAGGCGCCGCAGCTCGGCCACGATCCGCCCCGGATGGACGCCGGGACCGTCCCACGCCGCCCCTTCGACCTCGACCGCGGCCTCCCAGGCCGCCCGGTCCGAGCCGTTGTAGCCGTCCCTCGCCGCAACCGGGGCCGCGAGCAGGACCGCCTCCTTGAGCCTCGCCACGGCCGCGCGCAGGAATGCCCGCGCGTCGGCGCGGATCGCCCGCTCGGGGGCCGGCGAGTCGCCGACCGCGTCTTCGCGCGGCTCGAGGTCCACGTGGATCCAGCGCTGTCCCGGTGCAGGCACCGTGTAGCCGGCGGTCGTCACCTCGCCCAGGCGTGATCCGATGACCAGCAGCGCGTCGGCGGTCCGGATCCGCTCCCTGACCACCGCCGGGCTCCCGTAGCCGGCCATCCCCAGATAGAGGGGATGGTCGTTGGGGATCACGTCCCCCCGCCGCCAGGCGGCGATGACGGGCACGTGGAGCAGCTCCGCGAACCGCACGAGGTCGTTCGAGCAGCGGGCCCGCAGGATGCCCGCGCCGGCCAGGATCACCGGTCGGTCGGCACCGGCGAGGAGGTGGAGCGCAGCCCGGACATCGCCGGCCGCGGGAGCGTCGGGGTGGGACCGGACGATCGGCACCCTGGTGTCCTCGGGCAGGGCCAGGTGCAGGACGTCCTCGGGCAGGGCCAGCAGCGCAGGCCCGGGACGGCCTTCGACGGTGGCTCGGACGGCCGCCTCGAGCGTCGCCGCGGCCGTCGCCGGGTCGTCGATCTCGCCCGCCCACTTGGCGAGCTTGCCGATGGTCCCGACGAGGTCGACCTCCTGGAACGCCTCGCGACCCCTGACGCTGCGGTCGACCTGGCCGACGAGCACGAACATCGGCGTCGAGTCGGCGGTCGCGGTGTGGATCCCGATCGCGAGGTTGGCGGCCCCGACGGCGCGGGTCCCCAGGCACGCGGCGGGACGACCGGTCAACTGACCGTAGGCCTCGGCGGCGAACGCGGCGCCGCCCTCGTGACGCGTCGCGACCACGCGGATGCCCGCCGCGTGCAGCGCATCGAGCACCGGCAGGAAGCTCTCGCCGGGCACGGTGAAGGCGATCCGCACGCCAGCGGCCCGCAGGGTCGCAGCGATCAGCTCGGCGACGGTCGAGGGGAGGGCGGGGGCGGCGACCGCCTCCGGCTCGGTCGTCTCGTCCGGCTCGGTCGTCTCGTCCGGCTCGGTCGGCTCGTCCGAATCGGTCCCCTCGTCGGCCGCCGGCGCGTCGCTTGCGCCCTCCACCGCGTCGACAGATTCGACCGGAGCCGTCGCGGCGAGGTCCATGACGCCGACGGGCTCGGCGGTGTCGGGGGGCTCCGGGGTGTCGGCGGGCCCGGGTGCCTCGGTTGCCTCGGCAGCCACGGCCTGCTCGGCGGACTCCAAGTCGGGCGGCTGGACCGCGGCGGCGGGCGCCTCGGGGTCGAGCGTCTCGTCGAGGTGGGTGTGCATCGCGACCCTCCTGTGCCGGCCTGGGCGGCGGTCCGTCCGTGGCCGGGGCGTGCGAACGTTGACGGGTCGCTAGGGACCCACTGGGGTGGCCAACGGGATCATCGCCGCGAGCATGCCCGCGACGACGACCACGGCCACGATGATCATGAGGATCCTGGCGGTTCTTCCCGATCCGGGCATGCCGCGCCTACCGGTAGTTCTCGAACTGCAGCGGGACCTCGAGGTCCAGCTCGCGCAGTCGGCTGATCACCCGCTGGAGCTCGTCCTTGCTCTTCGCGGAGACGCGGATCGCATCACCCTGGATCCGGGGCTGGACCTTGGGAAACTCGTCCCGGATCTGCTTGACGAGCTTGCGGGCCAGGTCGTCGGTCAGGCCGCGGCGAAGGGTGATGACCTCGCGGACCTTGTTGCCACCCGAGGGCTCGACGACGCCCCAATCGAAGATCTTGAGGGACAGGTTGCGACGAACCGCCTTGGACTCGATGAGGTCGCGCACGGCACGAGCCCGGAAGTCGTCGTTCGTGACCAGCACGATCTGCGTCTTCTCCTGGGTCAGGTCGACCGTGGCGCCCTTGAAGTCGTAGCGCTGCTGGACCTCGCGCCGCACCTGGTCGAGCGCGTTGCGCAGCTCCTGCTCGTCGAAGTCCGAGACGACGTCGAACGAGACCTCCCCTGCCATTCGCGCTCCTCTCAGCCCGCGAGGTGCTCGCGGGTCACTGTCCACAGCCGCAGACGCACGATGCGCCCGTCCCCTCCCACCTCGGCGGAGAGGAAGCCGGCCTGCCGGACCTTCGCGTCATCGTCGCTGCGGTTCCAGCTGGCATGCCAGGCGGCCAGGAGCGTGTCCCCCGCGACCCAGTGGCGCTCGATGGCCAGGTCGTAGTGGCGTTCCGCGTCGGCCGCTTCCAACAAGTATGCCCGCAGCGCGTTGTGACCGGCGAGCGGGGGCTCGAACGGGTCGAGGACGAGCTCGGCCTCGTCGGTGAACAGGTCGACAAAAGCATCACCGTCGTACCCGGTGCGCGCCTTGTGGAACGCCTCGAGCAGGTCGAAGCCGGCAGGATACGTCAGCGTCATCGTGCCTCCAGGTGCTCGAGCAGGAGCTCGCCGATGCGGTAGGAACGGCCCCCGCCCATGACGAGGACCGCATCGCGGGCACGGACCTCGCCGGCCAGCCAGGCGGCGGTTGCCTCGACGCTCCCCGGTGCCGCGACCGGGATCGCTGGCGCGCGCCGTGCGACGGCGGCGGCGAGGTCCGCGGGTGAGCTGATCGAGGTGTCCGGGTCGCGACCGGCCCAGATGTCGGCGATCGCGACGGCGTCGGCACCCGCGAGCGCGTCCGCGAACGCGTCCAGCAGCGCCGCGGTCCGGTGATACGTGAGCGGCTCGTAGACCGCCCACACCCGCCTGCCGGGCTCGCGCTGGCGCACGGCCGCAAGGGTCTCGCGGATCGCCGTCGGGTGATGCCCGTAATCGTCGTAGACCACGACACCGTGAGCCTCGCCCTTGCGCTCGAGGCGCCTCCCCACCCCACCAAACCCGGCCAGCGCGGCGATCACGGCCGGGGCAGGGACGCCTACTGCCGCCGCCGCGCCCGCGACACCGAGCGCGTTCGCCGCGTTGTGGCGGCCGGCGGTGGGCAGCCGGACCGGCAGCGGGCCCGCCAGTGGGTCCAGTCCCGCGATCTCGAGCACCGTCGCGTCTGGCTCCGCCGAGGTGATCCGGCCGAGCAGGGTGTCGGCGGGACCCGACGCGCTGCGGAACCGCTCGGCGATCCCGCGCGCGAAGCCGCCAAGCCGTTGCGGCGCAACGTCCACGAGCGCGGTCGCGAGGATCCGCCCCGGCCAGTCGGCAAGCCTGTCGACGAGCTCGGCGACGCCCTCGTCGCCCACGTTCGCGACGAGGCACGTCGCGCTGTCCCCGCCGGTGGGCGCGGCACGCCGGATCCACGCCTCGAACGCCGCGAGCACGGCGCCACGGTCGGCGAAGACGTCGGGGTGGTCCCACTCGGCAGAGGTCAGCACGATCACCGACGGCCGGTAGGCATCGAAGTTGCCGGCGTACTCGTCGGCCTCGACGACGAAGACGTCGCCCCCGCCCCGGCGCGCGGTGGCGGGGACGCCAAGCCCCGTCAGCGCCGCGGGCAGGAGCGCCCCCACGAACGCGCCCGGGTCTCGACCAGCCGCCGCGAGCACGTGGACCAGCCAGCCCGCGGACGTGCTCTTCCCGTGCGTCCCGGCGATCCCGACCAGACGGCGACCAGCGGCGGCGTCCGCCACGACCTGTTGCCAGGGCTCGAGCGGGATGCCCGCCGCCCGCGCGGCGGCGAGCTCGGCGTTGCCGGGGTCGATCGCGGTGAGGGCCTTGGTCACCGCGAGCCGCTCCGGCGGGTGCGCGCCGCCGACGTGCGACGGATCGTGCATCGGCGCGACGGCGATGCCGGCGGCGTCGAGCGCCGGTGTATACGGCCCGTGGCCGCCCGGGTCGCAGCCGTCGACGGTCGCGCCTGCCCAGGATGCGAGCAGCGCGGCAGCCGACGCACCGGCGCCGGCCGCCCCCACGACGTGGATCCGCTCCCGCTCGCGGATCGGCCGGGCTTCGCGTGCCGGCGCGAGGCCCGCGCCGACGTCGGCCGCCCCACGCACGCTCATCCGCCCGCCTCGACCTGCTCGACCAGCAACTCGAGCGCGACCCGCGCCGAGTCGCGCTTGTTCTCGGTGCGGTCCCCCGTCCACGTGAACCGGCGCACGACGGGCTCGCCGGCCCCGGCCACGGCGACGTACACGAGGCCGACGGGCTTGGCCGCCGATCCCCCGTCGGGTCCCGCGACCCCCGTGACCGCGACACCCAGGTCCGTGCCCAGCCGCGTGCGCGCGCCGTCGGCCATCGCCAGCGCGACCTGCGCCGAGACGGCCCCGTGCGCGGCGAGGACGTCGGCCGGCACGCCGAGCTCGCGTTCCTTCACGGCGTTCGAGTAGGCGACGATGCCGCCGGCGAGATACGCGGACGAGCCCGGGACCTCCGTGATCACGTGGGCGATCAGGCCGCCGGTGCAGGACTCGGCCGTCGCGAGGGTCAGCCCCCGGGCCACGCAGCTCGCCTGCAGGCGCTCGGCGAGCTCGACGAGCGGATCCGCCACGTCAGGTCCGGTCGGTTCGGACCGGCTCGTCGGGTGGCGCGAACAGCCACGTCTCCGGGTTGCTCTCCTTCGACATGCGCCCGAGGTTGTCGCCGTTGAGGGTGAAGAAGGTCGCGCTCGACTTGCCGGTGCGCACCTCGACCGAATCCTTGGCCGTGAACGTGATCACCTTGCCCGGGTCGTAGACCCGACCCGCAAACCCGGTGACGTCGGAGACCTTCCCGTCGACCCAGACCTTGAGCCACGCGCGTGAGCTCTTGATCTCGACCACGAGGTTCACGCCCTTGTACTTGATCGAGACGTTCCGGGTGAGGGTGACCGTCTTGCCCTCGGCCGAGCTGGCGGTGATCACGATCTGCCACTTGCCGGCCGCGAGGTCCAGCGGCGAGTCGAACGACCCGTCGGCGTCGACGTCGGCGGACTTCGGCCCCACGTCAGGCGCCCCCGCGGACGGTGCCGGGGTCGTGGCATTCGCCGGCGCGCCGTCGGCGGCGCCGGTCAGGACCGCGGAGATGGCGACCGACTTGGCGTTGGTGGTCATGCCCTTGACTGGAATCGCCCCGTTCTCGAACTGGGCGCCCTCGGCCGGCGAGCTGACGTCGAGCGTTGGGGCCTCCGCGACGTTGAACGGGACCGTGATGAACACGCGCGCTGGCGTCTCGGCGTTCTTGCCGGTGTCGGGATCGAGCGCGTTGACGTCGAACTGGTTGCGGCCCCGCCGCAGCTCGACGTCGACGCTCCAGTTGCCCGCGGAGTCGGCCGACTCCCGGTAGGGCTGCTCCTTGCCGGCGGCCGCGACGGTGATCGTCGCGTTCGGGATCGACGTGCCCCGGAGCGTGTAGGCCGTCGTGTCCTCGGAGACGTCGATGACGGCGGTCGAGGGATCGGTCACGGCCAGCGTCGGCGGCTTCGCGAACCGGATGAGCTGGACGCCCATGAACACGGCGAACACCGCGATAAGGACGGTGAGCAGGGCCGCGACGACCACCGCGGGCGAGAACGTGAGGCCCTGGCGCGGCGCCTCGATGGGCCGCGGCACCGCGAGCACCGGCTCGGCGGGGATCGTCGCGTCGCCGCGCTCGCGCTTCCACTGGCGGATGACGTCCTCGGGGTCGAGCCCGAGATACAGGGCGTAGTTGCGCAGGAAGCCCTTCGTATACACGGCGCCCGGCAGCTCGGCGTACTCGCCCTGCTCGAGGGCCGCGAGGTAGCGCGCCCGGATCTTGGTGTCGCGCTCGGCACGGTACAGGTCGACGCCCTTGCGCTCGCGTGCCTCGAGGAGGCGCTCAGGCAGGCCGGGACCGGCGTCGGCATACCCGTCGCGGACGTCGGCGCGCGCGTCGATTCGAGCGCGTCGCAGCTCGTCTCGCGTGGTCATCCCTCGTCCTCGTCCTCGTCCCGTGCGGTCGTGTCCTCTCGACGCAGGACCACCCGGGCGTTCGATCCGTCGAACGCGCCCACGTACCCCCGCGCCTCCAGCTGGTCGATGATCCGGGCCGCTCGCGCGTACCCGATCCTGAGGCGCCGCTGGAGGAGCGACGCGGAAGCACGATCGTACTCCCGGATCACCGAGATGGCATCGGGCAGCAGTTTGTCGGCGTCCTCGTCAGCCAGGTCGTCGACCGAGCCCGTCGAATCCTCGTCGTCCGCGATGATCGCGAGGTCGTAGTGCGGATCGTCGATCTGGGCTCGCCAATGGTCGGTGATGCGCCCGATCTCGGGGTCGGAGACGAACACGCCCTGGAGGCGCATCGGTCGCGGCAGGTCCGAGGGCTGGTAGAGCATGTCGCCGCGCCCGATCAGGTCCTCGGCGCCCGGGGCGTCGAGGATCGTCCGGCTGTCGATCTGGGATGCCATCGCGAACGCGATCCGGCTCGGGAAGTTGGCCTTGATCAGCCCGGTGACGACGTTGACCGAGGGGCGCTGGGTCGCGAGCACCATGTGGATGCCCGTGGCGCGCGCCTTCTGCGCCAGGCGGACGATCGGGTCCTCGACGTGCTTGCCCTCGCGCATCATGAGGTCGGCGAGCTCGTCGATGACGATGACGATGTACGGCAGCCGGTCGGCCGGGTCCACCCGGCTCTCGTTGAACGCCTTGATGTTGCGGGCGGTGGCGCCGGCGAACCGGCGGTAGCGGTTCTCCATCTCGTGCACGGCCCACTTGAGGGCCGCCTTGGCGCGCTCGGGCTCGGTGATCACCGGGACCAGCAGGTGGGGCAGGCCGTTGTAGCCCGCGAGCTCGACCCGCTTGAGGTCCATCAGGATCATCCGCGTCTCGTCTGGCGTGGCGTTGCACAGCAGGCTCGTGATCAGGGCGTTGACCATCACGCTCTTGCCCGAGCCGGTGGCGCCGGCGATCAGCAGGTGGGGCATCTTGGCCAGGTCCACGGCCATCGCCTTGCCGGCCACGTCGCGGCCGAGCGCGAACGTGAGCGCCGACTCGGAGCCGCGGAAGTCGACCTCGTCGAGGATCCGCCGGAGGGCGACGACGTTGAACTCCTTGTTCGGGACCTCGATGCCGACCGCGCTCTTGCCCGGGATCGGGGCCTCGATCCGGATGCTCCGCGCGGCCAGGGCCATCGCCAGGTCGTCCGAGAGGGCCTCGATCCGGCTGACCTTGATGTGGGGCGCCGGCTGGACCTCGTACTGGGTCACGACCGGCCCCGCGTTGCGGCCGACGATGCGGGCATCGATGTCGAAGCTCTTGAGCTTCTCGATCAGGCGCGCCTCGTTCCACGCGTGCACGGCCTCCTGGTTGGCCCCGGCGGCGGCCGTGGGGACCTCCCCGGGCTCCAGCAGCTCGTTGGGCGGCAGGACCCACGCGATCGCCTCGCGACGCGCCGGGGAGTCTGCGGCATCGGTGACGTCGTCGGGGTCGCGAACCGCCGTCGCCGCGACCGCCATGGCCGGGGCGGCCCCGCCCGGCGAGCGGAGCGGCGCGATCGTCGCGGACGTGGGCGCCGCCGCCTGGACCCCGTACGGCGCGCCGTCGCCGCCGGCGTCGCTGCCCCAGACGCCGGTCTGGCCGGGCGAATCGACGGAGCTGACACGGGGGGCCTTGCCCTTGGGGCCGGCGCTCGCCATCACCCCGACACCGGCGGCGGTCGCGGGGTCGCGGGCGTCGTCGGCGGCCTTGGCGGCGACGACCGTGTCCGCGGCCCGCGTCGTCCGGTCCTGGAGCGTCGTGCCGGCGGCCTTGGCCGCGCGCGTCGCCGGCGAGACGAGCGCCCGCAACGGCATGTCGAAGGCGATCAGCAGCCCGGCGATCGTGAGGCCGAGCAGGATCACGAATGCTCCAGGCGTCGTCAGCAGCGGCTCGAGGAGGTTGACCATGAAGCGCCCGATGCGACCGCCCGTGAACCGGCCGGCGAACTCGACGAGC
>DATDJA010000269.1:0-3061 GCA_036520795.1 Candidatus Limnocylindrales bacterium | reverse complement strand
GAAGTGGTCGTAGGCGCGCAGGCGGAACTGGAGCATCCAGTCCGGCTCGCCCTTGAACCCGCTGATCTCCTCGACCGTGTCGCGCGTCAGCCCACGCTTGGTCTCGCGCAGGTAGACGATGTCGTCGTGGAAGGCGAACTGGTCGCGTTCGTCACGGACGAGGTCGCGGGTCGAGGTCATCGCTGCTCCAGTCACGGTCGGTCGACCGCGGGGGTGGGTCGTGATCCGGGACGCCGCGACCGCCGAAAGCCGGGCCGCGGGCTAATCCCGAGTGGAATTATCGGAATTCCGGCCCGAATCGTCAATGCGAGCCCGATCGGGCCTCCGATCGCCAGAGGCGTTGTGCCATCATCGCCGGGCGGCCTCCCGGGATGGGGGCGCATCGAGGAGGGCTGGAGGATCCGGTGGACCGACTGCTGATTGGGTTGATCGCGATCGGCGTGGGCGCGTTGGTCGCCGCCTACGGCGCGCGCGGATTCTTCATCCTGTTGCCCCTGTTCGGCTTCGTCGTGGGGTTCGGGGTCGGCGCGCAGATCGTGGCCAACCTGTTCGGTGATGCCTTCTTCGCGACGATCACGAGCTGGGGCGTCGGGCTCGCCTTCGCCGTCGTGTTCGCCGTCCTGGCCGGCCTGTGGTGGTGGGCGGCCGTCGTGATCCTGTTCGGCGTCGTCGGCTACGAGCTCGGCAGCGGCGTGCTCATCGCCCTCGGCCTCGATCCCGGGCTGATCACCTTCATCGCCGGTCTCGCCGTGGGCATCGCGCTCGCGATCCTCGCGCTGGTGCTCGATGCGCCCACGATGCTGGTCGCGGCGGTCTCGGCGTTCGGCGGCGCGGCGTACGTCGTCGCCGGGCTGTACCTGATCCTGGACCAGATCACGATCGACCAGCTCGAGGACGGGCCGCTCGGCGCGCTTGACGGGCGCCCGGTGGCGCTCGTCGCGTGGGTCGCCCTGGGCGCCGTCGGGCTCCTCTTCCAGTACTACGACACCCGCCGGGTCGGGATCGAGGCGATCGAGCGGAGCCGCTACCGCTTCAGCTGATCCCGAGCGCCTAGAAGAACGTCGAGCACCACGGCTCGTCGGTCGTTCGGAGCATGGCGTCCAGGGTCGCGAGCGATCCGGGTGTGTGCTCGTCGACCCCGGTCCCGATCGTGGCGTCGCGCAGCCTCGTGCCCCCGAGGTAGGCCGAGCCCAGCGCCGCGACCGGCAGGGTGAGATCCGGCGTCCGGCCGGAGGTGGTGCACGTGGCTCCATCGGTCGACGCGTCGAGGAGGACCCGCAGCGGGGCCCCGAGCTCGGCGTCCACGACCTCGATCACGACAGTGGCCTCGCGCTCGTACGTCCTGGCGGCGAGCGCACGCGGGACGTCGAACAGCCGGACCCACAGTCCGTCACCGATCTCGCCCGGGATCGCCGCGCGGGCGTTGGTCAACAGCCACGGGAGGCGGTCCGACGGGCTGCGGCCCTCGGCCCTCACGGTCGTGACGAGGTCGACCTCGAGCAGGTACCGCCACAGTGCCGTGCTCGCCGGTTCGTTCAGGGCGTGCAGCTCGTTGAGCCTGATCTGGCTCGCCGGCTGGCGATCGACGAACTTTTCTTCCGCCGTGTAGCGCGCATAGCCGTCGGCGGCGCCTGATCCGTCCCGATGGATCGCGAGGAACCCCTTCCACGGCGGACCGAAGCCCGTGTCGCGCAGGCCGAGATCGTCGGTCCAGCGGAAGTCGCGGCGGCGGAGCTCGCCCGCCTGCCGGATCCGCCAGGTCTCGAACACGGACTTGATCGTGTCAGCGGCCGCCGCATCCGGCCGCACGAGCTCGACGCCGCCGGTCGGCGTGCCGTGAACGGAGGTTCGCGATGCCTGGATCGTCCACGTCGCGACCCGACATCCCGCGCCGTAGCCGAACCGGCCATAGATCGGCCACTCGGACGCGTACAACAGGCCGAACGCCTCGCCGCGCTCGCGGATCGCCCCATGCTCCGCGGCCGCGAGCGACGTGAGGATTCCGCGCCGGCGGTGCGTCGGCAGGACCGTGACGCCGGCGACCGCCGACGCGGGCAGTGTCGCCCCGCCTGGCACCGTCATCTCGGTCGCCCAGGACCGGAACGTCCCGCAGATCCGGTCACCGTCGAAGGCCGCCCATGTGCGAGCCGGATCCCAGGTCTGCGCGACGACGCTCGAGACCACCTCGAGGTCCAGCCGATCGAGGAATGCCGTGCTGAGGGACTCGAGGTAGTCGGCGTACTCGTCGGGCCGCGCCGTGCGGATCTCGATCGTCATCGCGCGACTCTACATCCCGACCGGGTGGCTCCGGAAGGTGGGGCTGGCGGGTATCGTAGGCCGCGTCGAGGACCCAGGAGCGGAGGCCATGGAGGCGACAGCGGATCTCGCGGCGCTTCGCCTTCCCGAAGGCACGCGCCTGCTCCACATCGGGCCACCGAAGACCGGCACGACGACCATTCAGGCGGCCTTCCACGCCGAGGGTCGGGCGCTCGCCTCGCTGGGGGTCCACTACGCCGGCCGGACGCGTCACTCGCGGCGCGCCGTGTTCGCGGTGACCGGCCGGCGGTGGCTGGGCGGCGAACCGCCGCCGATCACCGAGTGGACCTCGCTCGTCGCGGAGATCCGCGCCGCGTCGGCACCGCGCGTCGTGCTCAGCAGCGAGGCCTTCGCCCAAGCGGACGAGTCCCAGATCCGGCGGGTCATCGACGACCTCGACGCCGGCCGCGTCCACGTCGTCGTCACCCTGCGCCCGCTGGCCAGCATCCTCCCGTCGTCGTGGCAGCAGTCCGTCCAGACGGGCAACGACACCGCCTACCCGGACTGGCTCGCCGCGCAGCTGGACGACGACCGGACGACGAGTCCACGGTCGTTCTGGTATCGACACCGGCACGACCTGCTGATCGCCCGCTGGGCCGAGGTCGTCGGGCCCGAGCGGATCACCGCGATCGTCCTCGACGGCTCGGATCGGTCGCGCGTCCTGCGCGTCTTCGAGGGCCTGACGGGCCTCCCCGCGGGCACGCTCGTAGAGAACCAGGACCTGACCAACCGCTCGATGACCGGG
>DATDJA010000268.1:0-6209 GCA_036520795.1 Candidatus Limnocylindrales bacterium | reverse complement strand
CGATGAAGGCGCCGTTCCCGACGAGCAGCGCGACGATGTCGACGGCTCGCGTGCCCCAGTGGCGCGGAAGCGGCACGGACAGCGGGTGGGGTGCGGATCGGGTCGTCAAGTCGGGCCCTCGAACAAGGATCGCGACGCTCTCGGCGGGGAGGAGTCCGCCGGGAGCGCCGCGTCAATGTCCATTTCAGGGCTTGTCGCTGAGATGCCGCTGAGATCAGCTCTGCGTGAAGTGGACCTGCAGCTCGAGGATCCCGTGATCTTCAACCGACAGCACGATCATCCCCTGGGGCTGCTGGATCGAGTAGTCGGCGAACTGGATCGGCAGCGAGCCTGCAACCGTGATCACGCCGTTCTCGAGGCGCGCCTGGAGCGGGATCTCCACCGACTTGGTGACCCCATGGAGCGTCAGGTCACCTGTCGCGGTCACGTCGATGATCTCGCCCTCGGCCGGCACGGACTCGAGCTCGATGGGCTGGGTCAGGGAGAACGTCGCCGTCGGGAATGTCGCCGTCTCGAGGCCCTGCCGCTGGAGCTGGCGGTCGCGGTTCGACTCGTCGCTCTGGAGGCCGGTCAGGTCGGCGGTGATATCGACCGCGGTGATCGTCGTGCCGTCGATCGTCATGGTGCCGGTGACGCCGGTGGTGCGCCCGACGGCCGTGGCAGCGCCGACGGTCGCCAGCTGCTCGTTGACGCGGTAGCCGACGAAGGTGCCCGACTCGCCCGAGCCCACGGACGTGTCGACCGCCCAGGCGCCGGCAATACCGTCGCTGGTTGCCGCGGTGGCGGCCGGGTCCTCGCTCGCCGCGGGGTCGGCGGTCGCAGCGGCGCCGGCGGTCGGCTCGGTGGCGGGAGATGCCGTCGAATCGGCCGGCTGCGTCGCGGTCACCGCGGGTAGCGAGGCCAGCGACACGGGTGCGGGGCCGGCGGGGCGGAAGAACAGGTACCAGAGCCCCGCGGCTCCGGCGATGGCGACGGCAAGGACGAGGACGCCGATCACGAGGATCGCGCCTCGCGGTCGGGTGGTCGGCTGCGGCGTGGTCATGAGGAGTGCTCCTGGGGCAGGTTCGTTGCTGTGCCTATGGAACCGACCCGCCGTGAGAGTCGCATGAGAGCCTTCGGAGCGCTACCCCCGGCTCGCCGCCGAGATCCCGACCCGGCCGGCGATCAGCGTCCGGGCGCGCGCTCGTCGACGAGGGCCGCGGCCGCCTCGGCCGCCTCGGCATCCGCCGCAACCGCGGCGGCCCAGCGCTCTGCGACGAAGAGCTGCACGTCGTCGAGCAGCAGGGCCACGGTCGTGTCCTCGTCGTCGAGGCGACCGCAGCGATCCTTGAGCTCGATCAGCTTGTCGAGCATCTGGCGCTTGTCACGCTTGTCCACCGTCGTCTCCCTTCCCGTGTGCCGGATGTCCGGCTTCGTTGGGGACACGCTAGGAGTGGGAGCGCGCGCGACCATCGGGCAACTGCCTGATTTGTCGGGGGCCGCCTACCCCAATGATCGGTCAACGTCGGGGCCGTCCCGATGACATTGACGGGCAGTTTGCCTGCGTGGGGTGGTGGTGAGCCGGCAGGGATTCGAACCCTGAACCTAGTGATTAAGAGTCACTTGCTCTACCGTTGAGCTACCGGCCCGGAACCGGCGGGAAGGATACCGCACTTGCCGCGCGGGACGACTGGTCAGCCGCCGGCGAACGTGTCGCAGGCCGCGGGATCGCCGGTCGAGTAGCCCTTGTCGAACCAGCTGGATCGCTGCTCGGCCGATCCGTGGGTCCAGGTCTCCGGGTTGACCGCCATCCCCGCTCCCGCCTGGATCCGGTCGTCGCCCACGGCAGACGCCGCCCGCAGGCCCTCGTCGATGTCGCCGGCCTCCAGGTCGCCCTGCTCGTACACCGATTGTGCCCATACGCCCGCGAGACAGTCGGCCTGGAGCTCCATCTTCACCGACAGCTCGTTCACGCGGCCCGGGTCCTGCTGCTGGGCCTGTCGCACCTGGCCCTCGATGCCCGTCTGCTGCTGGACGTGGTGGCCGACCTCGTGGGCGATCACGTACGCCTCGGCGAAGTCGCCCGGCGCGCCGAACCGCCGGCGCAGCTCGGCGAAGAACGCGAGGTCGAGATAGACCTTCTGGTCGGCGGGGCAGTAGAACGGGCCAGTGTCCGAGCTCGCGGGCCCGCAACCCGACCTCGTCGCGCTCGTGAACAGGACGAGCGTGGTCGGCTGGTACGCGTCGCCGGCGTCGCGGAACACGTCGGCCCACAGGGCATTGACGTCGTCGAGGACGTAGCCGATGAACTCGACCTCGTCGCCGTCGTTGGTCAGGTCGGGCGTCCCGACCGGTCCCACGGCTCCTCCCCCGAGCCCGTCGAGGACGCCGCCGAGCCCCCCGCTCCCCGCGCCCCCGCCGCCGCTGCTGCTCAGCAGGTTGAGGACGATGATGGCGACGACGATCAGCAGCGCGCCACCCCCACCAACGCTGGCGGGGATGGGGATGCCGCCCATGCCGCCGCCCAGGCCGCCTCCCCCGCCCCCCTGGCTTCGGCGATCCTCGATGCTCCCCGTGTGCCCCCGGCTCCAGCGCATGGAGCGATCATGCCCGGTGGGGCGTTGCAATATCGTAAATCCGGGTGCAACAACTTCCGGAGGTTCGCGTCAAGACCGCCGTGCACACCGGACCCCTCACGCACGATCGAGCGCGCGAGCTCGCCACCAATGCGATCGACTTCGACCTCTCGACGGCCGAGTGGGAGCAGCTCGACGGGCATCTCGCCTCCTGCGAGCCCTGCCGGCGCTTCGCGGCCGCGACCAGGCGCGATCAGGCCCGCCTCGCCGCCCTCCCCCAGCGCGAGCCGCCGCCGAGGATTCACGAGGCCCTCAGGCGAGCCGAGGCCACTCGGCGCGACCGGACCCGGCCGCTCCTGGTGCTCGCGGCGGCGGGGATGGCCGGCGCCCTGGCCTTCGCGACCCTCGGCGGTGGCGCACAGCCCAAGCCCGCGGACAGCCCGGCCGTGTCCACCCCGGAAGCCTCGATCGCGCTCGCCACGGCGGCCCCAACCCCGGCGGCCTCCGCCCCGGCTGCGACCACCGAGCCGCCGAGCGCGTCGCCGACCGAACCGCCGCGGCTGCCCGTCGACTGGGCCGCCGTGGAGACCCAGCCGTCGTTCCACGATCCCTTCGGCGTCATGGAGGCTGTGGCGGCAGGCCAGCGCCTCGTCGCGGTTGGCGACGGCTGCAGCGTGAGCCTGCCGCAGTGTCACGTCGCGATCTGGACGTCCGAAGACGGCGAGACCTGGGAGCGCGTCCCCGACGATCCCAAGTTCCACGCCGGCCCATATACCCCGGCGCGTCGTGGCGAGCTCACGGACGTCGTGGCGACGGACGCCGGCTTCCTCGCCGTCGGCCGCTCACGCGAGGGCGACACCCGGCGCGCCGTGGTGTTCTGGTCGAACGACGGCCTGCGCTGGACGCGATCCCGGGACGACGCGAGCCTCCTGTTGGGCACCTTCGAGGCGGCGGTCGAGACGCCCAGCGGCTTCGTCGCTGTCGGGAACGTCCTCGAGGACAGGATCGCGCACGCCAGCGCATGGATGTCGCCCGACGGGCTCGCCTGGGTCAGGACCACCGGCGACGGTGCGGCCTTTGCGGTCGGCAACGGCGGCACCTATTCCGATGGCCGGATGAACGGCGGGATGATCGATGTCGTCTGGACCGGGACCCGCATTGTCGCCATCGGCAGCGCGTGCTCCCTCGACGGCACCGGGTGCCGCGGTGTCGCCTGGACGTCCGGCCGCGGGCAGGCATGGGCGCGACAGGACGGCGACCTGACCGGCACGCCCTACTCGATGGTCGCGACTGGCGAGGGCCTCGTGGCCGTCGGTGACGATGGCGCCGGCCACCCGCTGAGCTGGATCTCGGCCGACGACGGCGACACCTGGCTGCCGGGCCGGCCCGTTTCCGGTTACCTCGGCAACTTCAGCGCGGTCGTAGCGACGCCGAGCGGCCTCGTGGCGACCATCGCGACGACCGACCTCACCTCCGCCGTGGCGACCTCCACGGATGGCCTGTCGTGGCAAATCGTTGCCGACCCGGGCGCGCTTGGTCAGGGCGTCGTCAACGGCCTTGCCTGGGACCCTGTTCGAAGCTTGGCCATCGGAGTAGGCTGGGACGGCCAGACTCCGGCGGCGGCTGTATGGCTGGGGCGATGAACCCCTCCACAGCCGAACGTCAATGACCTCCGCTGAGGGCACCGCGCGGGTTCTGGTACCGCGGCCGGTGCCGCGCGTGAGGGACCATTGGATGGAGCCGGTTCGAGGCCGACCGCAGGCCGGGCTGGATCTCGACGTTCCGGACGCGGAACCGATCGAGCCGCCGGTGGTCGCCCTGCGCCGGACCGTCGACCCCGCCGACTGGGTCGAAGCGGCGTACGAGGAGTTCCGCACCGAGATCTTCTCGTTCGCGATGCGCGGCACGCGCGAGGTCGCGGCGGCGGAGGACGCGACCCAGGAGGCGTTCATCCGCCTGCTGCGCGAGGCGCGCGAGAACCGTATCCCGGACGATCCGCGGGCGTGGCTCTACCGGGTCGTGTCCAACCTCCTGATCAGCGGCGGCCGTCGCGCGACCGTCGCCCAGCGCTGGCGGGGGGTCCTGGCGCGCCGCGAGACACCATCCCAGCCGTCGCCCGAGGCCACGGCGGTCCGCCGCGAGCGGCGGGACGCCGTCCAGATCGCGCTCGATGCCATGAGCCCCGACGCGCGGACCGCGCTCCTGCTGGCGGCGAACGGGTTCAACGGCCGGGAGATCGCCAATCAGCTTGGACGCACGGAGCTCGCGACGCGCGCCCTGTTGTGCCGGGCCCGGACGCACCTCCGCACCACGCTCGAGGCGCCCGACGGGAGCGACTAGGCTGGCTGGCGCCCAGCGCCTACGCCGACGCGCCCGAATACCGCCGGACGCCCCGGCGCCACAGCAGTCGCGTGATCACCAGCAGCCCGACCGCGAACAGCGCGGCCAGCCCGAGAGTCGCGGGCTCCAGGCGCTGCGTAAACGCCTCCGCAGGCACGGTCACGGCGAACGCGATCGGGACGAGGAAGGTGAGGCCGACGCGGAGCCAGTCGGGGTAGATCGAGACGGGCCAGCGGCCGGCCTGGTAGACGCCCGCGAACAGGTCGACGATCTCGTCCATGCGCACGATCCAGAACGCGGCGGTCGTGAGAATGAGCCAGAAGCAGTAGACCATCGCCGCCCCCAGCGCCAGGGCGAACAGGAACGCCGCGGTCCCCGCCGGCCCGAGCGTCCCGGGCACCTCGCGTGCCGCGATCACCAGGATCACGATCCCGAGCACCACGTCGACGAGATGCCAGATCCGGAACTCGCGGACGCTGACGAGCACCTGGCTGTCGTCGGGCTTGGTGAGGATGTAGTCCAGCGTCCCCTGCCGTACGTCGCCGATCAGGCGCACCATGTTGGGCTGGATGAACGCGCCGATGATGCCGCCGACGAGCGTGTACACGCCCATCACGGCGAGCAGCTCCGCGTGGGACCAGCCGTTGAGCTCGTCGACCTGGTTGAACACGAGGGCGAGGACCACGAGGCCGGTCGCGAGGGTGATCGCCGACTCCACGATCTGGATGGCGAGGTTGGCCCGGTACTGGAGCTCGTTGAGCGCGCCGACGCGGGCGAAGGTCCAGAACAGCCGGAACGCGCGCATCAGCCGCCCACCGCCGAGTAGCGCCGGACGGCGATCGTGAACGATCGCCGGACCAGCGCGGCACCGATGATGATCCACAGGCCCTGCATCACGAGGCCGGCCAGCAGGGTCTCGGGCGGCAGGTCACCGATCAGCGCCTCGATCGGGAACGCGAACGTGTACTGGAACGGCAGGATCGACGCCAACCGCTGCGCCCACTCAGGCAGCAGCTGCGGCGGCACGAGCCGCCCTGAGAGCAGCAGCTCGGCGGCGAAGTAGAGGCTGAACACCGGGCCGACGCGGGTCGTCCAGAACGTCACCATCCCGAGGGTCGACTGGTTGAGCGACCGGATCAGGTAGGCGCCCCAGATCGAGATCAGGAACACGATCACGCCCAGCGGCGTGATGTGCGCCGTCGGGTGGAACAGCAGCGACAGCACGTACGCGATCGGCAGCCACAGGACGATGACGACGACCTTCCAGCCGGCGAAGTAGCCGAGGTCCCAGTGGATCGGGTGGACCGGCCGCAG
>DATDJA010000267.1:0-3414 GCA_036520795.1 Candidatus Limnocylindrales bacterium | reverse complement strand
TGGGTGGTCACTGGTTCGTCCTTGATTTGGTAGCCGGGACCCCCAGTGCCCGTGCCCGTCGGGTCGCCGCCCTGGATCACGAACGGGGTCCCGTCCTGGAGCGCCGCGGTTCGATGGAACACCGTCCCATCGTAGTAGCCGCACTCGGAGAGGGCGACGAAGTTGCCCGCCGCGATCGGGGACAGGGCGCCCTTGATCCCGATCACGATGTCGCCCTTCTCGGTGGCCAGGGTCACCGTCCGGGTCTGGTCGGCGCCCAGCGGCGCCGGCTGGCTCGTCGGGCACGCTGGCGTGGAGGATGACGCCGCAACCGAGGGCGATGACGCACCTGCGCCGCCGCCGCCGCTGCTCGTGCAGGCGACCAGCAGCAGCACCAGGCTGGCGAGGGAGGTGACGAGACGGCGGTTCATGCGGCGGCCTCCAGGGCACGTGGGAAGTCGATGGCCCCGGACAGGAGCGCCTGCCCGAGGATGACGCCGGTCACGCCGGCGTCGCGCAGACGGCGGACGCCGTCGAGGTCGGTGATGCCGCCCGCGACGACGATGTCGGCGTCGTGGCGGCGGACGAGCGAATCGATGAGGTCAGGGTCGGGGGTCTGGCCGCCGTGGCTGAGGACCAGCCGGTGGACGCCACGGGCGACCAGCTCCTCGACCAGCGCCTCGAGCGTGGGCACGGCGCCGCGCCGCCACGGGAACGCGGCGATCCGGTCCGGCCGTGGGTCCAGGCCGATGGCAAGCCAATCGCCGGCGACGGCGAGGCAGCCCGCGAGCGCATCGGGGCGCTCGGCGATCGCGACCGAGAGCACGACCCGCGTCGCGCCGGCGGCGAACGCCAGGCGGACGTGGTCGGGTTCCTCGAGGCCGCCGGCCAGCTGAAGCGGCACGGCGACCCGGGCTGCGACCGCGCCCACCGCTTCGAGGTTGGCGGGCGCCGCGCGCTGGGCGCCGTCGAAGTCCACGAGGTGCAGGATCCTCGCGCCCTGGGCGACGAACTGCTCGGCGATCCGGTCCGGCCGGTCCGTCGGCGCCCCGACGCCGGCGGACGCGCCCGGCCAGTACACGACCCGCGACCGCCCCGCCTCGACGTCGATCGCCGGGATCACGTCCACCGGCGTCAGGCCTCGGCCCGCAGCAGGCGGCGATGGAAGCTGATCGGGATCGATCCGTTGCGCAGCAGCGTGTCGTGGAACCCCTTGAGCGAGAAGTCCGCCCCGCGCCGTCGCCGCTCGTCCTCGCGCAGGCCCAGGATCAGCACCTTGCCCAGCAGGTAGCTCAGCTGGTAGCCGGGCGTGTAGGTGTAGCGCCGTACCTCCGCCCGGGCGTTCGCGACCTCGAAGCCGGTGTGCTCGACGAGGAAGTCGGTCGCCTCCTCGGGCGTCAGCTCACCCCGGTGCATCCGGACGTCGAGGATGATCCGGCAGGCCCGCCACACGGCGTCGGTGTACATGCTGACGCGGAACGCCGGGCCGGCGTCGAAGCCCTGCTCGCGCATCATCTGCTCGGAGTACATGCCCCAGCCCTCGGTGAACTCGGGTGCCTCGGCGAGCATCCGGGTCAGCGACGGATGATGCGATGCGACCGCCAGCTGCAGGTGGTGGCCCGGGTACGCCTCGTGGATGCTGGTGTTCGAGATCGCCCCCCAGTAGTGCTCGCGCATCGCGTTGGGGTCGTTGTCGACGGCCGGGGTGACGACGTAGATGCCGCGCTGGTCGGCGTCGAAGCGGGCCGGCGCGAAGTAGGCGGCGAACGGCATCACCGAGCGCAGGTATTCGGGCGTGGCGATGACCTCGATCCGCTCGTCGTCGGGGATCGTCGCCAGGTCGTGCTCGATCAGATAGGCGCGTGCCCGGGCCATGACCTCGCGGTAGCCGTCCAGCGCTGCCTCGAATGACGCGGGTTGGTCGCTCTTGAGCCGGTCGATGACGCTCGCGAGGTCGGCATCGGGATCGAGCTCTCGTGCGGCGGCCCGGCGGCCCTCGAGGTTCGCCTGCAGCTGGTCCCACCCGATCTCGAGGATCGCGTCGGAATCGAGGTCCTCGAACGCCCGCAGCCGGACGAGCTCGTCGTACTGCTCGGCGCCCAGCGGCCAGTCGTCGGATGCGTCGGCGATCGTCTCCGACACCCAGCCGCCGTACGCCTCGAGCGCCGTGCGCGCCCCCGCGATCGCCCGGTCGAGCCGCGCCAGCGCGGCCACCTCGAGCACGCCGTCGGCCGCGGCCCGGACCTCGGCGAACAGCGATGGCAGGTCCGCCGCGTAGCGCGCCTCCGTCCGCTGCCAGACCGCGACCTGGCGCCCGTTCGCACGCGTCTTCGCCTGGTCGAGGAACGCCGGCGCGGCCTCGAGCCGGTCCGCGATCCGCTCCAGGCGCTCCGACAGCGGCGCCGCCCCGCGTGCAAACAGCAGGAACACGGCGTCGCCCAGCTCTCCGGCCGCCGTCGCGCGACGCTCCCAGCGCCGGATGTCGTCCAGCTCGTACAGGCGCAGGCGCACGTTGTGGAGCTCGAGATCCCGCTCGAACCGGGCCGCCGGGGAGAGGCCGGCGTCGTCGAGCGCCTCGATCGCGGCGAGGTGGGCCCGCTCGCCAGCGATGTCGCCCAGCACGGCGTCCCGGCTCCCGTCACCGAGGCGGTCGTCCTCGGTATGGATGCCGAGGTAGGTCGCGAGGGTCGGGTTCTCGATGAGCAGGCGCCGGACTCGTGTCTCGACGAGGTCATACAGGCGATCGTCGAGCGGTCCCGCCTCGGGTGCCGGCGCGGGCCGCGGAAGCTCGACCCCGGAAAGCTGCTCGATCATGGTTCCTCCGGCGCCCGCGTTGGCTGCGGCGCCACTCGTGGTCAGGCGGCGCTCGTCGCCGGGTCGCCCGCGGGCCGCGGGGAGGTGTCTCGGAGCGCCGCGGCGACCGCGCCGATCGTCCGCTCGACGTCGTCGGCCGTCACGCCGTAGTGGGTCACGGCGCGCACCTGGCCGTGAGGGTAGGTCACCATCAGCACGCCGCGAGCCTCGAGCGCCTCGAGGAACGCCGCCCGGTCGCGATCCACCCTGAACACGACGAAGTCGGTCACCGTGCGGCCCGGATCGAGCGGCCCGTCACCGGGCTGCGCGATGTCGCCCGGGGAGCGGATCCCGTCGAGGCTCGCCAGCCCCTCGGCGAGGCGGCGGGCGTTGGCGTGATCCTCGGCCAGGCGCTCGATCATGCCCGCGTCGCCGTCGCGCAGCGCCACGAGTCCCGCGGCCGCCAGCACGCCGACCTGGCGCAGGCCGCCGCCCAGCAGTTTGCGCGCGCGTCGCGCCCGCGCGATGAACGGCCCGTTGCCGACCACCAGCGAGCCGACCGGTGCCGAGAGGCCCTTCGAGAGGCAGAACGTGACGCTGTCGGCCGGGGCGGCGAGTTCGGCCGGCGTGACACCGAGGGCG
>DATDJA010000266.1:0-14082 GCA_036520795.1 Candidatus Limnocylindrales bacterium | reverse complement strand
AGCGTCGCCGACGAGTCCGTGTTGATCGTGAGCGTCGTGCCCGGATTGGCGGGCTCGTAGGCGGTCTTGGCCTTCTCGAGGGCGCCCTTGAGGGATGCGGCACCGTAGATGGTGAGCTCGGTGCCACCGGCGACCGGCGAGGCCGGTGCGGCAGCCGAGGGTGCGGGCGTCGCCCCGCCGCTCGAGCAGGCGGCAACGACGAGCCCGACGAGGACGGCAGCGAGCGGCCACCCGGGGCGTCGGTGGGTCACGAACGGGACTCCTTGGGCGATGGGATCTCCACGATCACGTTGGTCGCCTTGACGACGCATACCGCCTCGTCTCCCACCCGCAGCCCGAGCTCCTCTACGGCCTCGGCAGTCATCAGGCTGACCAGCCGGTGCGGGCCGGCCATCACCTCGACGACGGCCGCGACCCGGTCGGCCTCGATCCTCGTCACGATCCCGCTGAACCGGTTGCGAGCGGACTGGGCGACGATCGGACGGTCGGTCGCGGCCTTGCGGCGCTCGGCGAGCAGGGCGGCGACCTGATCGATGTCGACGAGCCGCTGGCCGCCCTCGGAGCGCGCCATGGTCAGGCGGCCCTCGGATTCCCATCGGCGCATGGTCTCGACGGAGACCCCCAACATCTCGGCGGCCTGGCCGACGCGCATGCGCGTCGCGGGCGGATCGGTGATCTCTGTCATAGCGACGGAGTATTGCCGCATCTGGTGGCCTATGTCTAGGTGTTGTGCCACTTGCCGGTAGATATCGTTGCGTTCGTGCGGATCACTGCGGGCTGGCGAGCCAGCCAAGGTCCAGATACCGCCCCGGGCGGTATGCGGCAGGTCATGGCGAGTCGGCTGAGCGTGGACCGCCATGCATCCACCATCCCGGGCGGTATGTGGACCCAGATCCGCACCGCGCACCGCGGGGGGCGGTACATGGACCTCCGGGAGGCGGCGGGTGCGCGGATCGTCGACACTCGCCACGTGAGGAACTGGGCCGGCAACCAGATCTATCGGGCGCGACGGCTGCTCGAGCCCGAGTCGATCGAGGCGCTCCAGGAGCTGGTTCGCTCGTCGACGCGCCTGCGCGTCGTCGGCTCGCGGCACGCGTTCAACGACATCGCCGACACGACGGGCGACCACGTCTCCCTCGCCAGCCTGCCTCGCGTCATCGAGATCGACCGCGAAGCCGGCACCGTCACCGTCGACGGCGCGGTCCGCTACGGCGACCTGTGCCCGGTGCTCCAGGGGGCGGGCCTCGCCCTCCACAACCTGGCCTCGCTGCCGCACATCTCGGTCGCGGGCGCATGCCTCACCGCGACCCACGGATCAGGCGACCGGCTCGGCAACCTGTCGACGGCCGTCGCCGGCCTCGAGCTCGTCCGTGCGGACGGCGAGCTGGTGACGATCGAGCGATCCACGGATCCCGACGGTCTGGCCGCGGCGGTCGTCTCACTGGGTTCCCTCGGCGTCGTGACCCGCTTGACCCTCGACGTCGAGCCGACCTACCGGATGCGCCAGGTCGTGTTCGAGGACCTGCCGCTCGCCGCCTTCCGCGGACACCTCGACGAGATCACCTCGGCGGCGGACAGCGTCAGCGGTTTCACGCAGTGGCGCGGCCCGGTGATCGAGCAGATCTGGACGAAGCAACGGGTGCGCGATGACACGAGCACCGGGCCCGCCGTATCCGAGATCGGCGACCTGTTCGGCGCGACCGCCGCGAGCGTCCCGCTGCACCCCATTCGCGGCGTGACGCCCGACGCGTGCACGGCGCAGCTCGGCATCGCCGGCCCGTGGCTAGACCGCCTGCCGCACTTCCGGCTCGACCACACGCCCAGCGCGGGCGAGGAGCTCCAGAGCGAGTTCTTCGTCGCGCGCGAGCACGCGGTCGCAGCGTTCGACGCCCTGGATGCCCTGCGCGATCGCCTCGAGCCGCTGGTGTTCGTCAGCGAGATCCGCACGATCGCGTCCGACGAGCTCTGGCTCAGCCCCGCCTACCGCCGGCCGTCAGTCGCGTTCCATTTCACCTGGCGCCCCGACTGGCCGTCGGTCCGGGCGCTGCTACCGGCGATCGAGGCCGCCCTCGAGCCGTTCGAGCCCCGCCCGCACTGGGCCAAGCTGTTCACGATGGCGCCGGAGGTCGTCCGCTCGCGCTATGAGCGCTTGCCGGCGTTCGCCGCCATGGCCGACCGCTTCGACCCCCAGGGCACGTTCCGCAACGACTTCACGCGTCGCTACGTGTTCGGGGTCACTTCGGCCCGAGGTTGACCTGCATCGCGCCCGAGGCGTCGCGGAGGGTGACGGTGGCTCCGGCCTGCTCCACGCTGGACGGCGTCTGCAGCGCGGTGAGGAACGCGGCCTCCTGGTCCATCACGTCCTGCTCGCACGCCTTGCGCGTCGTCGCGAGCGGGCCGATGGTGACCTGGTCACCGTCGAGCTTGTAGCTGCCGTTGTAGTCGTTGCAGCCGGCCGAGCCCGACACGGTGTCCTCGGTGAACGTCGCGGTCAGCGTGGTGCCGGCGATCGGCGAGACCACGGCCTGCTTGCCGTTGTTGTAGCCAGTGACGTTCCACTCGCCCACGAGCGGGTTGGCGGGTCCTGCGGCGTAGACGAGGATCGATGCGCCGGCGGCGTCGTACATCGTCAGCGCGTCGGCAGTCGCGGTGAACGAGGCGGCCTTGGCGAGGTTCGCGAGGTAGGCCGTCTCCACGTCGGCTGCCGGACCGATGCAGGCCATCTGCGTAGAGGCGAGCGGGCCGATCTTGATCGTCGCCCCGGTGACCACCGCCGGACCGTTGTAGCGGTTGCAGCCGCTCGTGCCTGTGACCTTGCCGCTGTCGAACAGCGCGTCCACGGCCACCTCGGCGGGAACGTTCGTCGACGTCCCTGCCGACGAGAACGAGGTCAGCCTCCAGGTGATCCCGTCGAGCGTGCCGCCGGTTCCGCCCGCCGCGGCGGTCGAGCCGCCGGTCGCCGAGCAGGCGGTCGTCGCGAGGACCATGGCACCCATCGCCAGGCCGAAGGCAAATCGCCGCATGTGGACTCTCCCCGTGTCGCGGATCGGATGCAGAGCCACTCGCCCCGGGATCGCGCGTGGCAGCGACGATAGCGCGGATGGGCGGACCGTCGTCCCGACGAGCCTCGGCGAACCGCCTACGATCGCGGCATGCGCTCCATCCGCGCAGCCGACGTGCTGCAGCTCCTCGCCATCGCGGTCCCGGCTCTCGCCATTGCGACGATCGCTGCCTCGCTGCTCGAGGAAGTCGTCGGGGTCCCGAACGCGTCGGCCGTGTATCTCGCCGCCGTCGTCGTCACGGCCCTCGTCGCCGGGACCTCGGGCGCCATCGTGGCAGCCATCGCCGCGTTCCTCCTCTACGACTACCTGTTCATCGAGCCCGTCTACACGTTCACCGTCGCCGATCCGGGCGAGTGGCTCAATCTCGTCCTGCTGCTGTTCATCGGGATCGTCGTGGGTCAGCTCGCCGCACTCCAGCGAGCCAGGACCGAGACGGCGCGCGCGAGGGAGCGAGAAGCCCGGGCGCTGTTCCAGGTCAGCCGCGCGCTCGCGACGCGCGCGTCGACGCCAGCCGTGCTGCCCACGATCGCAGGCATCCTGCGCGAGGAGACCGCGATGACTCGGGTCTGGATCGCGCTGGGGACGGACGATGCACAGGAGCGCGTGGCCGCCGACACCGCGCCGGACCAGCGGCCGACGACCCCGGGGATCCTGCTCGTGCTCCAGCGCATGCCCGGCGACACGCCCGCCCGTTGGGTGCGCGTCCACCAGCCGGGAACCCGGAAGGGCAGCGGCAGCGGCCTCGAGGCATGCAGGGTCCGGATCGAGGGCGGAACCCGTGTCCTCGGCTCGATCTGGGCGCTGCGCGACCGCGGCCGCGACGAGCCGGACCAGACGGAGACCAGGCTGCTGTCCGCCGCCGCCGACCAGATCGGCCAGGCCCTCGCCCACGACCGCCTAGCGGCCGAGTCGCGGGCCGCGGAGATCGCCCGGCAGAGCGACGCCCTCAAGTCCGCCCTCCTCCAGTCCGTGTCACACGACCTGCGGACCCCACTCGCCACGATCCGCGCGGCCGCAGGGACGCTGCGGCCGGGCACCGGGTTGAGCGCAGATGACCAGCTGGAGAGCGTCGAGGCCATCGACCGCGAGGTCGAGTACCTCAACCGGCTGGTGACCAACCTCCTGGACCTGAGCCGGATCGAGGCCGGCGCCTTGCGCGCCGAGCGCGACGTGTACGAGCTCGACGACCTCGTCGGCCGGACCATCGATCGGCTGCGCGCGCGTCTCGGCGACCGGCCCTTGACCGTCGACCTCGCGGCCCCACCGGTCATCGTGGACCCCGTGTTCCTCGACGAAGCGGTGACGAACGCATTGGAGAACGCGATCAAGTACGCCCTCGACGGAGCGCAGATCCGGGTGCTCGCGCGGCCCGCGCGGGATGAGGGGCGCGTCAGGCTGACCGTCGAGGACGCCGGCCCCGGCGTCCCGGACGTGACGCTGCCCCTGCTGTTCGACAAGTTCTACCGGGTGCCGGGCACGCCCGGCGGCTCCCGGTCGGGAAGCGGGATCGGGCTCGCCGTCGTCAGGGGGCTCGTCGAGGCGATGGACGGCCGCGTCGACGCCCGGAGAAGCGAGCTGGGAGGCCTGGCGATCGACATCGACCTGCCGGCCGCGACAGCGCCCGAGCCGGCGCCGGCTGTGCCCGGATGACATCGCCCCGGCCTGCTGCAGGCGGCCCGACGGTCCTCGTCGTCGAGGACGACGAGGAGACACGGGCGGCGCTACGGCGGGAGCTGGCGGTTCGCGGCTACCGGACGGTCGAGGCGGCCGATGGACGCGCGGCCCTCCGCGCCTGGGAGAGCCGGCGCCCGGACCTCGTCCTGCTCGACCTCGGACTGCCCGACATGGACGGACTCGACATCGTGCGCCAAATCCGGCGAGAGGCCGCGACGCCCATCGTGATCCTGTCTGGACGCTATGAGGAACGGGAGAAGGTCGAAGCGCTCGAGCGGGGCGCAGACGACTACGTCACCAAGCCGTTCGGCGTCGACGAGCTCAACGCTCGTTTGCAGGTGGCCCTGCGCCACGCGGCCGGCCCGGTGGCCGACGTCGCCGGCACGATCCGTGCGGGACCCCTCGAGTTCGACGCTGGTCGCCACGCGGCCCGAGTGGGCGACGTCCCGCTCGACCTCACGCCCCGCGAGTTCGAGATCCTGCGCGTGCTGCTGACCAACGCGGGTCGCCTGGTCACGAAAGGCCGGCTGCTCCGCGCGGTCTGGGGCGAGGCATACCAGGGCGAGGACGCCTACATCTACGTCCACGTCAGCCAGCTGCGGCGCAAGATCGCCGCGGCCGACCCGGGTGGCGCGCTGCGCGACCTGATCGTCACGGAGCCCGGCGTCGGCTACCGCGTCCGCGAGCTCGACCGGCCCACGGCTTTAGACCGACCTTAGGCTTCCCGGACCCTCACACCCCCGCCGCCTCTTGGAGGGCGCTGGCAGGGTGGAGGCATGGACGCCTCAGCCCGCCACGTTCCGTCGGCCGGACGCACGCTCGAACAGGAGCTTCTCCTGGTTCGGGAGGCGATCGACATGGTCGCCGGGGGCGGCGCGCCCCGCGTGGTCGTCGGGGGCCTCCAGTTCGGCGAGGCGCTCATCGAGCCGGCTCGCGAGCTGGCCGGCGCGGCGGGCGTGCTCGTCGTCCCGCTGTGGATGCCCGACGACGCCGGGGCCGACATCGCCATCGAGCGGATGCCCGATGCCTGAGCGTCCGCGGCAGATCCTGATCGTCGAGGACGACGAGAGCCTGCGCCGGATCGTCGTGCGCCACCTGCGCAGCCTGGGCTTTCGGGTTGCCGAGGCCGACTCCGCCGAGGCGGCGGTCGAGGCGCTCGATCGCGGCCTGCGCCCCGACGTCGTGATTCTCGACCTGAACCTGCCCGGCGACACGGGCTGGGACCTGCTCCGAGGCGCGGCGCTGGACGCTGCCGGCCGGCCGCCCGTCGTCATCACGAGCGCCACCACCGTCAGCCCGAAGTGGCTCGACGAGTTCGGCGTGGCCGGCTACCTGCCGAAACCGTTCCCGCTCGAGACCCTCGTGGCCACCGTCGAGCGGCTCACCAACCCGGAGGCAACTCAGCAGCAGCCATGACAGACGTCCAGATCCTGCTCATCTTCGCCGGCGCCGTCGTCGCGTTCGCCGGCTACGTCGCCCTGTGCGACCGCGTGCGCCGATGAACGTCCTCGAGGTCCTGACGGCGCTGATCGCCGCGTTCCTGTTCGTGTACCTCCTGTGGGCACTCCTGCGCCCCGAGGACTTCTGAGCCATGGGTAGCGGAGACCTGTTCGTCCTGTTCACGCTGGCCGTCGCTCTCCTGGTCGCGACGCCGCTGCTGGGCGCCTACATCCACCGGGTCATGGAGGGCGAACGCGTCTTCCTGAGCCCGATCCTGCGACCGGTCGAGCGCGCGGTGTACCGCGTGTGCGGCGTCGACGAGTCGACCGAGCAGGGCTGGCGCGGCTACACGATCGCCGTCCTCGTGCTCGCGGCGGTCGCCATCGCCGCCGGCTACATCGTGCTTCGCTTGCAGGACGTCCTGCCCCTCAACCAGGGCGGGATCCCCGCCATGTCGCCGGACCTGGCCTTCAACACCTCGGTCAGCTTCGAGACCAACACCAACTGGCAGAACTACTCGGGCGAGACGGGGGCGACCTACCTCACCCAGGCGGGCGTCCTCGCCGTCCGCAACTTCACGTCCGCCGCGACCGGCCTGGCCATCGCCGTCGCCCTGTTCCGCGGGCTGACGCGCCGCAGTGCGACGACCATCGGCAACTACTGGGTCGACCTGACGCGCGGGATCCTGTACCTGCTCCTCCCGATCTCGATCATCGGTGCCCTCGTGCTCGTGTGGCAGGGGGCTCCCCAGACCTGGAACCCAGCCCAGGCCGTCACGACACTCGAGGGCGCGGTCCAGCACATTGCGATCGGGCCTGTCGCCTCCCAGGAGTGGATCAAGGAGCTGGGTAACAACGGCGGTGGGTTCATGAACGCGAACTCGGCCCATCCGTTCGAGAACCCCACGGCGCTCACCAACTGGCTGGAGATGTTCGCCATCCTGCTCTTCCCGTTTGCCCTGACCTACGCGTTCGGGCGGTACGCCGGCGACCAGCGCCAGGGCTGGACGATCTTCGCCGCGATGGCGATCGTCCTCTCGATCGGCGCCGTGGGCGCGATGCACGTCGAGTACGTGGGCAATCCGCTGTTCCCCGCCGCGGCCGACCAGGCGGGCCTGGGCAACATGGAAGGCAAGGAGGTCCGCTTCGGGTCCGCGCTCGGCGGCCTGTTCATGGCCGTCACGACCGGCACCAGTACGGGCGCGATCAACTCCTGGCACGACAGCGCCCAGCCCATCGCCGGCCTCGTCCCGCTGTTCAACATGGAGCTCGGCGAGGTCACCCCGGGCGGCATTGGCGCCGGCATGTACGGGATGCTGATCATCGGCGCGATCCTGGCCGTGTTCATCGCCGGCCTCATGGTGGGCCGGACGCCCGAGTACCTCGGCAAGAAGGTCGAGGCATTCGAGATCAAGATGGCGATGCTGGTCGCGCTGGTCCTCGGCGCGAGCATCCTCGGGTTCACGGCCCTCGCCGCGGCGACGCCCGAGGGCCAGGCCGGCCCGCTGAACACGGGGCCGCATGGCTTCAGCGAGATCCTCTATGCCTTCTCCAGCCAGACCGGCAACAACGGCTCGGCCTTCGCCGGCCTGACCGGCAACACGCCCTTCTACAACGTCACCGGCGCGATCGCGATGCTCATCGGGCGCTACGGGATGATCGTCCCGATCCTCGCCCTGGCGGGCTCGATGGCCGCCAAGCGCCGCGTCGCACCATCGCTTGGGACGTTCCCGACCACGGGCCCGCTGTGGACGGTGCTGCTGATCGGCGTCGTGATCATCGTCGGTGCGCTCACGTTCTTTCCCGCCCTCTCGCTGGGCCCGATCGTCGAGCAACTGATCCAGAACGCGGGAAAGGTGTCCTGACCCCATGAGCCTCAGTCGATCCCTTATGTCCGTTGACCTGGGACGCGGCACGCGCCGCTTCCAGCGCTTCGTGACCCTGGGCGGCGCGAAGCCGTCCGGTGAGCCGCCCCGGCCGCGCGGCATCCTCGACCCGGAGCTCCTCCGGTCGGCCCTACCCCACGCCGTCCGCAAGCTCGACCCCAGGCTGCTGATCCGCAACCCGGTGATGTTCGTGGTCGAGATCACGGCGGCGCTGGTCACGCTGATCTGGATCGCTTCGGTCACCGGCATCCAGCCCGACCCAGGGACCTCCGGCAGCGGGTTCCAGCTCCAGATCGGCGTCTGGCTCTGGTTCACGGTCCTGTTCGCGACCTACGCCGAGGCGGTCGCCGAGGCACGGGGACGCGCCCAGGCGGCGACCCTGCGCCGGACCCGGTCCGAGACGACCGCGCATCGGCGCCGGGACGACGGGACGCTGGAGGCCGTCGGATCCTCGGAGCTCCGCAAGGGCGACGTGATCGTCGTCGAGGAGGGCGAGGTCATCCCGGGCGACGGTGACGTCATCGAAGGCGTCGGCTTCGTCAACGAGGCAGCGATCACGGGCGAGTCCGCCCCCGTGTTGAAGGAGCCGGGCACGGACATCCGCAGCTCAGTGACGGGCGGAACCACGCTGATCAGCGACCGCCTGGTCATCCGCGTCACCACTGACCCCGGCGAGACGTTCCTCGACCGCATGATCGCGCTCGTCGAGGGCGCGAAGCGGCAGCGGACGCCCAACGAGATCGCGCTCGCGATCCTGCTCGCCGGCCTGACCATCGTCTTCCTGATGGCCACCGTGACGCTGCGGCCGTTCGGGGAGTACGCCGGGACCACGGTCGAGACCGTCGCCCTGGTCGCGCTCCTCGTGTGCCTCATCCCGACGACCATCGGCGGCCTGCTGTCCGCCATCGGCATCGCCGGCATGGACCGCGTCGCGCGCTTCAACGTGCTTGCCATGAGCGGCCGAGCGGTCGAGGCATCCGGGGACGTCGACGTCATCCTGCTCGACAAGACCGGCACGATCACCTACGGCAACCGGCTGGCGTCGTCGATCACGCCCGCACCCGGCGTGTCCGAGGGCGATGTCCTCCAGGCAGCCCTGGTGTCCTCGATCCGCGACGAGACGCCCGAGGGCCGGTCGGTCGTGGACCTCGCCCGGAAGCGGCTCGCCGAGCTTGGCCTGCCGGCCGGCGCGGGCGACGACGCCGCGTTCACGGCCCTCGGCGCGACGATCTCCGAGGAGATCCCGTTCAAGGCGGAGACGCGCACGAGCGGGGTCCGGCTCGGGGGCGGCGCGACGATCCTCAAGGGGGCCGTCGACGCGATCACGGCCGGGCTCACCGACGCGGTCCCCCCGGAGGTGATCGCCGAGGCGGACCGGATCGCCGATGCCGGGGCGACTCCCCTCGCAATCCGCGATGGCGGGCGCATCCTCGGCATGATCGAACTGAAGGACACCGTCAAGGAAGGCCTCGTCGAGCGGTTTGCCGAGTTCCGCAAGATGGGCATCCGGACGGTGATGATCACCGGCGACAACCCCAGGACGGCCGCGACGATCGCGCGCGAGGCCGGCGTCGACGACTTCATCGCGCAGGCCACGCCCGAGGCGAAGATCGCGTTCATTCGCCAGCAGCAGGCGGATGGTCACCTCGTCGCCATGACCGGCGATGGCACCAACGATGCGCCGGCGCTCGCCCAGTCGGATGTCGGGCTGGCGATGAACAGCGGCACGTCGGCCGCCAAGGAGGCGGCCAACATGGTCGACCTCGACTCCGACCCGACGAAGCTGCTCGAGGTGATCGAGATCGGCAAGCAACTGCTCATCACGCGCGGATCGATCACGACCTTCTCGATCGCCAACGACATCGCGAAGTACTTCGCGATCCTGCCCGCGCTGTTCGTGAGCGTCTACCCGGACCTCGGGGCCCTCAACGTCATGGGCCTCGCCACACCGCAGAGCGCGATCCTGTCCGCGGTGATCTTCAACGCGCTGATCATCATCGCGTTGATCCCGCTCGCCCTCCGGGGCGTCGCCTTCCGCGCGGCGCCGGCCGGCGCGCTGCTGCAGCGCAACCTGCTGATCTATGGCGTCGGCGGCATCATCGCCCCGTTCATCGGGATCAAGGCGATCGACGTCGTCGTCTCGGCCCTGAATCTCGCGTAAGGACTCCCTGATGACTACCTTCCTGCGCCGCGTCCTGTGGCCGGCGTTCGCCCTCCTCGTCGCCATGACCCTGATCACCGGCGTCGCCTACCCTGCCGTGGTGACCGCGGTCGCCCAGGTCGCCTTCCCGCACCAGGCCAACGGGTCGATGCTCGTCGCCAAGGACGGCCGGACCGTCGGCTCGAGCCTGATCGGGCAGGCGTTCTCCGGCGATACCTACTTCTGGGGCCGCCTCTCCGCCGCCGGGGCGACCGACGACAACCCGCTTGGCTACGACGCCAGCAGCTCGGCCGGCTCGAACCTGGGGCCGACGAACCAGGACCTGCTCGACCGGGTCGAGCAGAGCGTCGCCGACTACCAGGCCGCCAACCCCGGCGTGCCGATCCCGGTGGACCTGATCACGACGTCGGCGTCCGGGCTGGATCCCCACATCAGCCCGGCGGCGGCCGAGTACCAGGTCGCGCGGGTCGCCACGGCGCGTGGGCTGTCCGAGGCCGACCTCCGGGCCGTCGTCGCCCGCCACACCGAACAGCCCCTGTTCGGGATCTTCGGCCAGCCGCGCGTCCACGTGCTCGAGCTCAACCTGGACCTCGACGGGCTCCTGCAGTGACAGATCCCGACCGCGACGCGTTCGACGTCCGCCCGACGGGCGACGAGATGCTCGCGCGCGTTCGCGCCGAGGAACTGGATGGCCGGGGACGGCTGCGCATCTACCTGGGCATGGCGCCCGGCGTCGGCAAGACGTTCCGGATGCTCGAGGAAGGCCATCGGCGCCTCGAACGAGGCACGGACGTCGTGGTCGGCTTTGCCGAGGCGCACGGGCGGCCGCATACCCTCGAGCTCCTCGACGGCCTCGAGGTCGTCCCGCGCGAGCGGATCGAGTATCGCGGCATCGTGGTCGAGGAGATGGACACGGTCGCCATTCTCGAACGCCGGCCGACCGTCGCTCTCATCGATGAGCTCGCCCACACCAACGTGCCCGGCTCGGCACGCGGCAAGCGCTGGGAAGACGTGGAGATCGTCCGCGACGCGGGGATCCACGTCGTGACCACCATGAATGTCCAGCACGTCGCGAGCGTGTCCGATGCCGTCGCCACGATCACCGGCGCGCCGGTCAACGAGCGCCTCCCCGACGACGTCCTCATGACGGCGGACGAGATCGAGCTGGTCGACATGAGCCCCCATGCGCTCCGACAGCGCATGAAGCACGGCAACGTCTACCCGCCGGACCGGACACAGGTCGCGCTCGAGCGGTTCTTCACCGAGTCGAACCTCACCGCGCTGCGCGAGCTCAGCCTGCGCCTGGTCGCCCGGCGCGTGGAGGGCCAGCTCGAGGACACGATCGCGGGCCAGCAGCTGCCGCTCGTCACCGATCGCGTCCTCGTCCTCGTCGACGGCAGCCCCGCGACGCCACGTGCCGTTCGCCGCGCGGCGATGCTCGCGGGAACGCTCCACGCGACCCTCGTGGCGGTGGTCGTCGAGACCCCGGACCTCGCACGCGAGTCGTTCGATCGACGCCGCGATATCCAGGAGGCGCTCGACGATGCCGTGGATCTCGGCGCCGAGGTCGTCACCATCGAGGCGAAGGACCTCGTAAGCGGCCTCGAGGAGGTCAGCCGCTCGCGGCGGGCCACCCACGTCGTCCTGCCCTTTCGGGCCCAGTCCGGCGTGGCCCGGCTCCGGGATCGCCCGGTCGTCGATCGCCTCATTGAGCGCCTGCCCGACGTCGAGCTGCACGTCGTCGGCCCGCCCGCGAAGCGCTGACCGGCCTACGGGTTCGCCAGCGGTTCGAGGCCCGTCTTGTACAGCAGGTCCGCGATCAGCCGGTGGCCACGCTCGCTGGGGTAACAGCAGTCGGCGATGTTCATCAGGCCCGTTGCGTACCCGTCGCCGGTGCCGTCGGGCCCGTTGATTGCCGTAAGGACGTCGACACAGGCGCCATCGTGCGCGGCCATCGCCGCGCAAGTGGCCGCGTTGAAACCGCGCGCGACGTGGACACCGACCTCGGTCGAGATCGATCGCAGGAACGGCGGGATCACCGACTCGGCACCCGTAAGGGCGTTGGGCTGGGTGATCGCGCGCAGGGCGGTCGGCTGGCCGCCGCGGAGGTTGACGATCTCGGCCGCGATGGCGTCGATGTTCGCGCCGTAGGCGGCGATCGATGCGTCGTAGCAGTCGGTCCCGCCGCACGAGCCGGCCTCGAGGAGGGCGTCACCTGCGTTCAGGTCCGCGCCGCCGATCCCGAGGACCACGATGTCGGCGGCCGCGATCGCATTGCGGATGTCCGCGGCCTGCTGCACCGCCATCACGAGGTCGAGGCTTCGGGTGCCGTTCCGAGCAAGGTTCGTGACGTTCACCTCGCGACCGGTGCCCTCACGGATGCGCTCCGCGTAGTACTCGACCCAGCCCCTCCCCGTGCGGTCGCCCGATCCGGTCGTCTCGGAATCACCGAGCGCGACGAGCTGGAGGGCGTTCGACGCGGCGGTCGACGGTGCAGCTGCTGCAGATCGACCAGGCGCCGCCGAGACGCCCGGGCTTGACCCCGTGTCCCCGGTCGGCTGGCAACCGGCCAACAAGAGGGCGGCCGCCAGAACAAGCGCAGTGACGAACACGTTCATGCGGCGATCCTACGCGTGGCTGGGTTTGCCCGGTTGGGCGACGCTGCTTGCCTCAACGGCGCTGCCATCGCGTTTGGTCGCCACGCATCCTCGAGCTGCGCTTGGAGGCGCGTTCATCGATGCACCGCTGGTCACACCGACAGCCTGATCAAGCCGATCCGGCGCAGGAAACGAAGCCTGCGCCGCGCGTTGGTGCGCCCGGCAGCGTCGAGCCCGTCCTGCAGCTGCAGGCCGTCGTGGGCAACGCCGCCGTGACGAGCCTGCTCCGCGCGGGCGGCGGGGCGCCGACCCTGGGCATCCAGCGCCTGTGGGACACCGACGAGGAGGAGGACGTGCCTTCCGACGAAGGGCCCTCCGAGGACAACGGCGGTGGCGCGCCGACGCCCGAAGAATCGCCCGAGGATCAGCCGGCCGAGGAGACGACGGACCCGTACGCCGCGGTCGAGACCGAGGTCACCTCGACGCTCGACCCGGGCACCGTGCTCGACACCCTGGCGCCGCTCGAGACTCCGGAACGACAGCTCGGCGACTTCGAGGTCCCTGAGACCGGCGAGACCGCCCAGGCGCTCCGCATCCAGCGCGACAACACGCCCGAAGAACCGGGTCCGACGCGCGAGGGCAAGCCGGGGGACATCATCAAGGCCTTCAAGCCCTATCTCGAGCCCGCGCTCAAGTGGCTCGAGCAGAACGTCCTCGACGCGCTCAAGAAGATCAAGGCGGGCGAGGCCGTGATCACGGTAATCGTCGCGGCGCCGATCATCATCGGCCCCCTGACGCAGCCAGGTCCGCGTCGCCTGGCGCTCGATCAGCTCGATGGGACGGACGTCACCTTCGGGGTGATCCCGAACCTCAAGATCAAGCCCCAGATCACCGACGGTGAGCTCCGCGGCGGCACCGTCACCTACGACCTCGCCCCCGCGCTCCGCAAGTGGGGCATCCCCTTCTGATCTCCGCTCCCGACGGGCCACGGTCGTTCTACGATGCGGCGGCCATGCCCGTGCCCGAACATCTCGCCAACCGCGATCTCGACGTCGCCGGTTTCCTGCCCGCCTCGCAGCTCCCGAGCCACGCTCGCGTCGTCGTCGGCGGCGGGATCATCGGGGCGTCGATCGCCTACCACCTCGCGGCGACCGGTGAACGCGACGTCGTCTTGCTCGAGCGTGGCCGGCTCACCAACGGCACGACGTGGCATGCGGCCGGGCTCGTCTCTCAGGTCCGCGGGACGCAGGCGCTGACGGCCCT
>DATDJA010000265.1:0-5243 GCA_036520795.1 Candidatus Limnocylindrales bacterium | reverse complement strand
CACGAGGTTGCCCATCGCGTACCAGATCGGCTTGTCCTTGTAGACCTCCATCGCGCCCACCCAATGCGGGTGGTTGCCGATCACCATGTCCGCTCCGGCATTGATCGCCGCCCGGCCGAGCTTCCGCTGCTGCGCCGTCGGCCGCGCCGTGTACTCGACGCCCCAGTGGGGCATCACGACGACGACCTCCGCTCCGGCCGCGCGGGCCCGGGCGATGTCGCGCTTCAATGCCCCGACCGTCATGCGCGCGCTGCCGGGGCTATCGGACGCCGACCAGTACGAGGGCGCGATCGTGTCGTAGCCGAGCAGGCCGACGGTCACGCCGCCCGCCTCGATCAGTGCCGCCTTGTGCGCGGCCTTGGTGTTCCGCCCCGTGCCCGCGTGCGCGATGTCGAACTTGTCGAGGTTCTTCATCGTCTGCAGGATCCCGTCGTCGCCGGCGTCGCCGATGTGGTTGTTGGCCATCGACACCCAATCGAAGCCGGCGTCGCTGAGCGCGGCGATGTTCGCGGGGTTGGCCGAGAACACCGTCCCCGACGGGTGGAAGCGCCAATCGTTGGGCGCCGGGTTCTCGAAGTTGGCGATCGCGATGTCCGCGCCCTTGGTGAGCTCGCGGAAGGCCCCGGCGTTTCCGGTGCGCTGCGTGTACGGGGTGTCCCAGCCCAGCGGCGAGCAGTCCTTGCAGGTGCCCGTGATGTCGACCGTGCCGCCGTTGAACGGGTAGTTCGTGCCGGCCGCGTGGTCGTCGATGGCGAGCTTCACGCCGCGATCGAGCAGGACGTCGCCGCCCGCGACCATCGTCCATGCGCGCGCCGGGTCATAGGCCGGCGGCTGGCCGTCGGGAATCTTGAGCGTCGCCTGGAGCGGCCACGCGTCGAGCGACTTCACCCGATCGCCACCGAACAGCGAGGCCTGGCCCCAGCCCAGCGCCTTGACCGATGGCCCGACGTCATCGGCACGCAGGAAGCCGATGTCGGAACGGTGACTGGCGAGGTACTTCGCGAGGGCATCGGGCGAGGCGACGATCTTGAGCTTCTTGCCGAGCGCCTCGCGATCCAGCCTGACGGCGTCGAGGATGGCGTCCGCGTCGGCCTCGACCAGAACGACATGGTCGAACGCGTTCCCGCCACCGACGAGCGCCCGGACGTCGATGGGCTTCACCGACGACAGCGGCGACCGGAAGCTGGTCACCGGCACGACCGCCACGGCCGCGTCCACGAGCTCGGCCGGCGCGTCCGGCGACGCCGACGGGCCTGCGGACTCCCCGGGCGACTGGCTGGCGCTGGTGTCGCCGTCCGACGGAGCGGGCGAGTCCGCGGGCGACGCCGCCGACGGCACCGCGGCGATGCCGCTCGGGACGGCCGACGGCGTTCCGTTGGGCCCTCCCGACCCACCGCCGAACAGGCCGACGCCGATCACCACGGCAACGAGGGCGAGGCCCCCGATCAGGGCGGCCGGGATCAGCCACGCAGGGCGTCGGGGCTCGGGACGTATGGGATGGGCTCCATACCTCGACGGCGCGGGCTTGTGTCGCGCGTCGTAGCGAGGTTCGCTGCCCGGGTCGTCGTCGCTCACAGGCGGCAGCGTACCCGACCGATTGGAAAAAGCGGCGCCCCGTCCGGGCGGGCGGACGGGGCGCGAGAGGAAGCGAGGAAGGATGGCGGACCCGACCGGATTCGAACCGGCGATCTCCAGCGTGACAGGCTGGCATGTTGGGCCGCTACACCACGGGTCCGCAGCCGGTGGCGGATGATAGCAGGGACCCCATGGCACCGCCAGCGATCCTGAGGGGTTTCCGAGCACGCCATCTGGGCCACGCCGATGCCCTCCCGGCGCGTCGTCTTCGCTGCGTGATGCGTCCACGAGCCGCGGTCATATACTCGGTTCGAGGTCGTGCCGCTCCGGAATCCGGATCGCGACCTGGGAGATCCACATGACCAGCGGGCATCGCGCCATATGACCCTCTCCGGGCGTCCCGAGGCACGCGCACGCGCCAGGGTTCGCTGGGCAGACCTCCGCAACCGGCTCGAGTCGGTCAGCCCCGAGGCCATCGGGCGGGGACTCCTCGCGGCCGCCGTCATCGCGCTTGCCGTCTCGCTGGCGGTGGGCTCGTGGCCTGCCCTCGCGCCGTTCGTCGTCGGTGCGGTCATCGCGTACGCGGTCCTGCCGCTCGCGAACCGGCTCGACCGGTACATGCCGCGCGTCCTCGCGGCATTCATCGCCGAGATCGTCGCCGTCGCGATCCTCGCCGTCGCCGTGCTCGCCATCGTTCCGCCGCTCGTGAACGGCGTGATCCAGGTCGCCGGACGACTGCCGACGCGCGACGAGGTCCAGGCGTCGCTCGCGAGCTTCGAGGCCTCGCTCGGTCAGCTCCAGGAGCCCATCCGCGGCATCGTGCTCGCGGTCGTCACCGAAGCCACGTCGACCCTGCGGTCGACGATGGACGGCGCCGTGGCGGGTGCCGGGCAGTTCGTCGCCAACCAGATCCTCGGCGTCGCCGGGACGCTGAGCTTCCTGCTGGGCCTGCTTGTGATCCCCGCGTGGGTGCTGACCATGGTGGCCGACGAACGCAGCATCAAGGAGCGCGGGAGCCGCCTGATCGCCCCCGCGATCCGGGGCGACGTTGTCGCGCTGGCCCGGATCGTCGACCGGGCGTTCGGAACGTTCCTGCGGACCCGCGTCCTCCTTGCCGTCGTGGTCGGGGTCCTCGTGTGGCTCGGCCTCGAGCTCCTGGCCCGGGTCGGCATCGCCGAGTTCCGCTACCAGGTGACGGCGTCGGTGCTGCTCGGTGGCCTGCAGCTGATCCCTGAGCTCGGCTACGTCTTGGGGTTCTTCCCGATCGTGCTGGTCCTCGCCATCGCGGGACCGATTCCTGCGGCGGCCGTCGCGGTGGTCTATGTGGTCGCCAACCGGATCGGCAGCGACCTTATTGAGACGCGCGTGTCGCGCGGCGTCCTCGACGTCCATCCAGGGCTGCTCATCCCGGCCATCGTGGTGCTCAGCCAGTTCGGCGGGCTGTGGCTGTTGGCCGCCGCGCCGTTGGTCGCGATCCTGCGGGACCTGACGCGCTACATGGCCGGGCGGCTCGGCGATCCGGCGGCGCCCGCCAACGTCCTGCCCGGGGAGCGCGCCCCGAAGACGCGTTCGGCGAGCGCCGCGCGCGTCCCGTCCGTCTACCGCGCGGCCGTGCCGCCGCCGATCAGCGCGGCACGGTCCGTCGCCTCGCCGAGCCAGCCCCTCGCCCCCATCCCTGAGAGGAGTGCCGCCACGTGAGCGACGACCCCGCGCAGGCCACCCAGGGGGACGCTGTCGGCCCCGGACCCGGGTACGTCCAACTCGTCGACGTGACGGCGGGGCCGATCGAGGCCGCCGAGGCCATCGAGCAGCCCGACGAGCAGGGTCGGGTTCCCGTCCTCGTCCGCATCCGCCGCCAGCCGCCGATCAATCCGCTCTGGATCCTGGTCGCGATCGGTCTTGCCGCGTCGGGCCTGTTCCTGCCGCTGGTGGCGGCGCTGCGCGCCGTGATCATCGTGGCCGCGGTCGTCGCCATCCTGGTCGGGATCGCGTCGCGCCTGTTCATGCGGGTCCCGCCCGGGACCGTGGGCCTGGTCGCGAAGGGCGGCCGCCACTCGGCCGTGCTCGAGAACGGGATCCACCGGGTCAACCCCGTCGTCGCCCTGACGCATGTCGTGACGACGCGCGAGCTCGCGTTCGACGTGCCCGTCGCGGCGGTCCGCTCGGTCGATGGGGTCAACGTCAACGTCGACCTCGTGCTGACGCTCGGGATCGGTGACCCGGTCAAGCTCGCGTACTCGATCACCACCAGCGATCTCGACGAGTTCATCCACGCCACCTCCCAGGAGGCGGTCCGGTTGCTCATCCGCAGGATGGAGGCGCTCAATGCCCTCGACCTCGGCGCCGAGGAGGCCGGCTTCCTGCGGACCGCGATCGACGCGAAGCTCGCCGCCTACGGCGTCAACGTGCGCAACGTCGCCTTCACCCGCGTGCTGCTGCCGGAGGCGATCACCGCGTCCCTGGAGGCGCGGCGCCTGGCCACGATCCAGCTGTCCGAGGAGAAGGAGAACTTCGCCCTCGAGGAGCGGCGGCTCAACGATCGCGCCGCGCTGATCGCGCTCGACCAGGACTCGCGCCGGAAGGCCCTCGAGCTCGAGTCGCTCGCGGAAGCGCTCCGGTTCCAGAAGATGGAGGAGCGGCTGACCGCGTACCCCACGGCCGCGCGCTACGACGTCGAGATGCAGCGCCTCAAGGTCGCCCAGCAGCTGGCGGGCAACTCGCGGGCGGTCGTCTCGCTCGGCGGCAACGACCTCGTGTCCGGGCTCCTCACCGCGCAGCAGGCGGGCAGCCTCGGCGCGACGGTTCCGGTTGCCGCGCCGCCGAGTGCGGTCGAAGCGTCAACACCGGACGATGGGGCGGAGGCCGCCGACGGCGAGTCCGGGCGCGCCCGCGGCCCCGTGCGCGGCACGATCCGGCGGCGGACCTCGGGCTGACGGGCCGGCCCTCCGGCGTCCGCGCGCGCACCCGCGCTATGCTCGCCCGGCGATGACGTTGATCGATCTCCGCTCCGACACGGTCACCCACCCGACCGACGAGATGCGACGGGCGATGGCCGCGGCCGAGCTCGGCGACGACGTGTTCGGCGACGACCCCACGGTCAACGCCCTCGAGGCGCGCGCGGCGGAGCTCCTGGGCAAGGACGCCGGCCTGTTCGTCACGAGCGGGACGCAGGGCAACCTCGTCTCGCTGATGGCCCACCTGCCGCGCGGCTACGAGGCGATCGCCGGGGCGTCCTCCCACACCGTGCTCGACGAGGCCGGCGGACACGCCGTCGTGGTCGGGGCGACGATCCGGGCGCTGCCGGAGAACCCCGACGGGACGATTGATCCGGCGGCGATCATCGACGCGTTCCGCGACCCGACCGACCTCCATGAGCCGATCACCGGCCTGGTCGCCCTCGAGAACACGCACGCCCACTCGGGCGGCCGGCCGCTGAGCGCCGACTACACGCGCACGGTCGCGGCCCTCGCGCACGAGCGCGGCGTTCCCCTGCACGTCGACGGCGCCCGGTTCTTCAACGCGGTCGTCGCCCTCGGTGTCACGCCGGCCGAACTCGCCGCCCCGGCCGACAGCGTCACGTTCTGCCTCTCGAAGGGCCTCTCGGCACCGGTCGGCTCGCTGGTGGTCGGCAACGGGCCGTTCATCGCGCGGGCGCGACGCGCGCGCAA
>DATDJA010000264.1:0-6966 GCA_036520795.1 Candidatus Limnocylindrales bacterium | reverse complement strand
ACGCGGACGCGCCGGTCCGCGGGCTTCCGTCCCTTGATGGGCCGCCGTCCACCGATCATGGGCTGGGTTGGACCGACCTCAATGCGAGCGATGCGCTAGACGTGCGGGTGATCGCTCCGACGATACGGCACGTCCGCGATCACCGTGTGCTCGCGGCCGACGAGCGCGGCCTTGAGGCGCTTTGCCGTCTGGTTGTACAGGACGCGATCCCACCAGTGCCGCGCGACGTACTCGGGCAGCACGACGATCGTGGTGGGCGTCGGGCGGTCCGGCGGCCAGGCGCGGTCGAGGACGTCGAGATAGGTCACGACCGGTCCGACCAGGGCGCGGTAGGGCGACTCGACGATGACCAGCGGGATCCCCGGCAGCTGCCGCTCCCAGCGCTCGCGCAGCGCGTCGGCCTCCTCGGGTTCCGTGGTCACGAACATCGCCTGGATCATCGAGGGGTCGGTCGCCAGCGAACGCCCGAACATGACGGCCTGGATCACCGAGCGGTTGATGCCGTTGACCGGGATCACGACGCGCTGCTCGCGGTGCGGCTTGTCGAACACGAGGTCGTCGCGGACCTCGAGCTCGCGGGACTGGCCGTCGTACTCGCGCCGGATGAACAGCATCCCGCCCACCAGCGCCGGGATCAGCAGCAGGACGAGCCAGGCGCCGTCGATGAACTTGACCGACGTGACGACCACCGCGATGACGGCCGTGAGCGTGCAGCCGACCGCGTTGATCGTGAGGCGACGTCGCCAGCCCGGGTCCTTGGTCCGGATCCAGTGGCGGACCATGCCCGCCTGCGAGATCGTGAAGTCGATGAACACGCCGACCGCATACAGCGGGATCAGCGCGTGGGTCGAGGCGCCGCCGGCGATGACCACGGCGCCGGAGACGGTCCCGAGCAGGATGATCCCCGTCGAGAACGCGAGGCGGTCGCCCCGGAACGCGAACTGGCGCGGGATGAAGCCGTCCTCGGCCAGCACGGCCGCGAGGCGCGGAAACGCGGCGAACGAGGTGTTCGCGGCGAGGAACAGCAGCAGCGCGGTGAACGCCTGGAACAGGTAGAAGCCGACGCTGCTGTCGCCATACACGTGGCGGGCGACCTGGGCAATCACCGTCGTCTTCGGCTCCTCGATCGGCATGATGTGGAAGCTCGTGGCGAGGAACGTGATCCCCACGAACAGGACCGCGAGGATTCCGGCCATCACCATCAGCGTCCGGGCGGCGTTGCGCGCCTCGGGCGGCTTGAACGCGGGCACGCCGGTGGCGATCGCCTCGGTGCCGGTGAGCGCGACCGCGCCGGCGGCGAACGCGCGCAGCAGGATCAGGACGGTCACGCCCTTCGCGGTCTCGGTGGTCGCGGCGATGACCTCGGGCGTGGGCGCCGGACCGGTGTCGCCCTGGAACACGATCCGGATGAACCCGGCGGCGATCATCAGGAACGCCGAGCCCAGGAACAGGTAGGTCGGGATGGCGAAGATGTTGCCGGCCTCGCGCAGCCCGCGCAGGTTGCCCAGCGTGATCAGGCCGATGGCGACGATCGCGATCTCCACCCGGTATGGGTCGAGCGCCGGGATCGCCGACGAGAGCTGCTCGACGGCCGACGACGTCGACACGGCGACCGTCAGCGTGTAGTCGATCATCAGCGCCGAGGCGGCCACGAGCGATGCCATGCGGCCGAAGTTCGCCTTGGACACCGAGTACGACCCGCCGCCGGTCGGGTAGGCGATGCAGACCTGGCGGTAGCTGAAGGCGACGATGCCCAGCAGGGCGGCGATCGCGATGGCGACCGGGACCGAGAGGTTGAACGCCGCGCCCGCGACCCCGGCGAGGATGAACGCGAGGATGATCTCCTCGGTCGCGTAGGCCGACGACGAGATCGCATCCGAGCTGAAGATCGCGAGCGCCTTGGTCTTCGACAGGCGCTGGCCGATCTCCTCCTCGTTGGCGAGCGGGCGGCCGAGGAGGGTGTGCTTGAGACGGGCGACACCCCGGCCCATCGTCGTCGTCGGCGCGCTGGCGGCCGCCTTCGCGGTCATCTGGCCCGGGCCCGTGTACCGGAAGTACGGCGCGTGGTGGCGCTCGACCCGGACCCGCTTGTCGCCGGGCTTGCGCCCGCTGATCGGCCGCCGGCCGCCGATCATCGGTGGCGTGTCCTACAGCCCATAGGACAGCCGCTCGATGAGCCGGTTCGGGAGCCCGAGCGCCAGCATCTCGGCCTGGACGGTCGAGACGTCGTAGGCGGTTCGCTGCCAGGTCGCCGAGCCGTCGCCGGTGTCCAGCAGGAGCCACGAGGTGGTCGGGATCCCGTCCCGCGGCTGGCCCACGCTGCCGGGGTTGAGCATGACCCGGCGGCCGTCGAAGGTGATGTGCGAGCCGGCGCCCGGACTCATGGTGTCCAATCGCCCGTCCTCCTCGACGAACGCGATCGGGACGTGGGTGTGTCCGTGGAGGCCGCTCCGGGTGGGCATCGCCGCCATCGCGGCGCGGGCCACCGGGGTCGTCGTGATGTACTCCCAGGTCGGGTCGCGGGGGCTGCCGTGGACGAGCAGGTAGTCCTCGCGCTCGAGCCGCTCGGGGAGCGCCGCGAGCCACGCGCGTGTCTCGTCGGCGATCGTCGCGCGGGTCCACTCCATCGCCCCCCGCGCGTCGACGTTGAACGACTCGATGTCCAGTTGGTCGATCGCCGCCGCGTCGTGATTGCCTCGAACGCCTCGGGCACCGATCTCGCGCAACCGGGCGACGACCGCGTCCGGCTGCGGCCCGTAGCCCACCACGTCGCCCAGCTGCCAGACCTCGTCGACCGACGGCATCACCGCCAGCACCGCCTCGAGGGCCGCGATGTTGGCATGGAGGTCCGACAGGACGGCGACGCGCACCGGGGGAGGGTAGCGCAGCGGGATCGGCGGAGAGCGTGGGTGCCCGCCACTCACGACGCCCGGCGTCGGCGCTCCGCCGCGTCTCTCGGGAAGGTCGCGTCGATGGGACCGCCGCGCTCGACGACGACCAGCCGGTGCCGCTCCAGCCCGGCGACCCCGGGGTCCACGACTTCGAGGCGACCCGCGCGCAGCGTGGCCAGGGCCGGAGCCGCTGCGGCGATCTCGGCGTCGAGCGGCTCGCGCTTCCACGCGACGAGGACGCCGCCGGGAGCCACAAGCGGGAGGCCCACCTCGACGAGCTCGGCCAGCGGCGCGACGGCGCGGGTGACGACCGCGGGCCAGGCCTCGCGGTCGCGCGGGTCGTGCGCGAGCGCCTCCGCGCGAACCGCCTCTGCGGCCACGCGGTCCGCAAGGCCGGTCGCGTCGATCACGGCTCGCAGGAAGCCGACCTTCTTGGCGATCGAATCGACGAGCAGCGCGCGCTCGGCGGGCAGGGCCGCGGCGAGGGGCAGGCCCGGGAATCCGCCGCCGCTGCCGAGGTCGAGCAGGCGGGTAATCCCGCGCGCGCGGAGGAGCGGGAGGGCGGTCAGGCTGTCGACGACGTGCCCGAGGGCGACGGCCGCGGGCTCGCGGATCCCCGTGAGGTTGATCGCCTGCGTCCAGGCCAGGAGCAGTCGCACGTGGCCGTCGATGGCGGCGAGCACGTCCGGCTCGAGCCGCAGGTCAAGGGACGCGAGGCCGGCCTCGAGGGCGTCGCCGTACCCCGGCGGGAGCTCGGGAACGTCCGAAACGCGCGTCGGGAGCGGACCTCTCGGCCGGTCCAGGGCACCCTCCTCAAAGTCGTGCACCGGGCCGTCCGGGAACCGCTCCCGGCGTCGTTCGTTCGCGGCAGGCGTCCTGTTCGGTCTGGCGTCGTCCGGTCGGTTCCGGCCCGGGTTTCCCCGTGACCCCTCCCGGACGACGTTCCCCGAAAACTTGCGCGCACGCCGCGCGGAGTGCGGACGTTAGGGGGGCGCCGCGTGAGCGTCAAGACCTGTTATCCACGAACCTTGGCGACGTTGTGATCCTGTGGACAACCGGGCGGTCTGTCCACGGCCGTCAGCCCGTGCGCGCGCTCCCGCGGACCGGCCGCCCGAGCGTCCGCCGGACGACGTCGATCACCTCGTCGACGTACTGGTCGGCCTCCCCGCGCTCGGCCGCGGTCCGGACGCAGCCCTGGACATGGTCCTCGAGGACGAGGATCGACACGGCGTCGATCGCCGCGCGGAGGGCCGCGGTCTGCTGGAGGATGTCGACGCAGTACTCCTCGCGCTCGATCATCCGCGCGATCCCGCGCACCTGGCCCTCGATGCGCGAGAGGCGTCGCACGAGCTGCGCCTTGTCCTTGGAGTAGCTGTGACGGAAGCTGCTGTGGTCGGCCGCGTGCGCAGGGGCCGCGTGCCCGGTCGGTTCACCCATGTGGCCGATGATACCCCATGGGGGTATCCGCACCGCCGCCGCAACCACGCCAGCCGGAGTCGGCGACCTTCGCTAGACTGACGGCCGATGGACCATCGCGGACTCCGGGCACGACTCACCGGGGCCGGCTGCACCTCGTGCGGAGCGGCCGTGTCCATCGACCGGATCGTGGTCCTGGCCGACCGGGGCGACCTCGCGTTCGTGGAGCTCGACTGTCCCGCCTGCGGTAGCCGCACGATGAGCCTCGTGCTTGGGGATACCGCCGATCCGGACGCGCATGTCCTCGACACGGCGGACCCGGCCCTCGACGCGATCGCCATCGTGCGTCGCCCGCCCATCGACACGGACGACGTGCTTGCCGTCGGTCGCCTCCTGGCCGCCTGGGACGGCGACCTGCGCACGCTCGTCGAGGGTCGCGGCGACGCACCTGTGGAGCGGGCGGGTTGACCGAGCCCGCGGCGTCCGATCGCGCCGCGTCGGTTGGCAGTGCTCCGTCCTTCGCCCACGCGAGCGAGGCCGAGCTCGCCCGGATCCTCGACTTCTACGAGGTCCGCTGGGCCTATGAGCCCGACACGTTCCCGATCGGCTGGAACCTCGACGGCGACGTGGTCGAGAGCTTCTCGCCAGACTTCTACCTCCCGGACCTCGACCTGTATGTCGAGCTGACCACGCTCAAGCAGAAGCTCGTCCGCAAGAAGAACCGCAAGCTGCGGCGGCTCCGCGAGCTGTACCCGGACGTGCACATCAAGCTGTTCTACGCGCGCGACTTCCGGATGCTCCTGCTCAAGTTCGGCCGGCTCGCGCTCAGCGACGAGCTCACCGGCACGACCGGGCAGGCCACGCCGCCCAGGGTCGCGGTGGACGAGGCCGCCGACGATCCGACGATCGCCGTGATCCTCGCCGCGCGCGACGCCGACGCCGAGTCGGCGACCATCGGCAGCAGCGCACCCGCCGCCCGGTCGCCCGAGACCGCGCCCGTCGCCGCGGCAGCCCTGCCCTCGGGCGGGGCGGCCCCCGCGCTACGCGGACGTCGCCGCGGACGGCGCCGCCGCCGGCCGGCCGGGTGAGCCGGCCGATCGCCGTGCGCGCCGTTCGCCGACGCGCCATCATCGATTCCCACCTCGCCTGACCCGGAGGCATCGTCGAGCCACCCATGATCCGCTCCATTGACCTGTCCACCGACATCGGCGACATCCTGCTCACCGAGGAGCAGATCGCCGACAAGGTCGCCGAGCTCGGCCGCCGCATCGCCGCCGACTACGCGGGGCGCAACCTCACCCTGGTCAGCGTCCTCAAGGGGTCGTTGCCATTCATGGCTGACCTGATGCGCCAGATCCCGCTCCCGCTGCGGATCGACCTGATGGAGGTGAGCTCCTACGGTGGCGCGCAGACGGAGTCGTCGGGCCTCGTCCGGATCATCAAGGACCTGTCGGCGAGCATCGCCGAGGAAGACGTGCTCCTGGTCGAGGACATCATCGACACCGGCCTCACGCTCAACTACCTCGTCCGCTACCTGCGTGGGAAGAACCCGGCGTCGCTGCGGATCTGCACGCTGCTGGACAAGCCGGCCCGCCGCCTGGTCGACATCCCCGTCGACTACGTGGGGTTCGAGATCCCGGACCAGTTCGTGGTCGGCTATGGCCTGGACTACGGTGAGCGATACCGGAACCTGCGCTTCGTGGGCGTCCTGCGCCCCGAGGTGTACACCGAAGGCGACTGATGCACCGACGACCGCTCGGCAACGGACGCCGGCTCGCGCTGATCGGCGCCATCGTCCTCGTCATCGGCTGCCTCCTGCCGTGGTATTCGGTCGGCGGCGACGGCGGCCTGCCCGAGATCGTCCTCCGGGCGTTCGACACGACCGGGATCGCATCGTTCCTCGCCGCGCTCGCGACGCTCGCCCTGATCGCCCTGCCCTACGCGGCCGGTGAGCGGCCTGTCGCGATCGACCGCGGCGTCTCGTTTGCGATCCTCGGGGCGATCGCCGTGGCCGGCGTCGTGCTGTTCCCGCTCATCTACCCCGGCATCCTCGAGGCGCTCGAGGGACTGCTCCCCGCCAGCGCGTACGGGTTCTGGATCTCGGCGCTGGGCGCGATCATCCTGGCCCGGGCGGCGTACGACATCTGGCTGGAGCCACCGCGCCGCTAGGGGCGGAGCTCAGGGGGCCGGCGACCCGGACGACGACGGGGCCGATGGCGACGGGAGCGGCGCCGACGGCGACGCGCGGAGCAGCGCGAGGTCCGCGATCTCGATGCCCAGCCAGCGGCGGTACTCGCCGCCGGGTGAGGCGATCTCGACGACGTAGCGACCTGGCGGCCAGACGCCGCGACTGGCCTCGCCGCCGGTGATCTCGCCGGGCCGCGACCAGAGGCCGCCGAGGGAGTCCGGGCTGTCGGGCTCGAGCGGGATCAGCGACAACGCCGTCTGCCGGCCGTCACCGATCGCCCACAGGGACGCGCGTGCGACCGCGGGCGGACGAGCCGCCTCGTCGAGCGGTGCGCAGTAGCCGATCGCCGTCACGATGCCGGTCGCCACCGGCACGAACGGAATGGCCGGGTCCAGCGGGCTCGTCGCCTCCACGGGCACGATCGCGATCCAGGAGCGGATCGGCGAGTCCCGCCCGGCCCAGTCCTGCAGC
>DATDJA010000263.1:0-2967 GCA_036520795.1 Candidatus Limnocylindrales bacterium | reverse complement strand
GGCCACGCCTGGGCGATCCTCGACGGGGATCGGTGCTTCGTCGAGGTGTCGACGTCGCTGGCCGAGATCGTCGAGGTGCCGAGGGCGACGATCCTCGGGCAGCGGGTCGAGGCGTTCGCGAACCCCGGCGACGCGTCCGTGGGCTCCGACTTCGAGGGCCTGTGGGGCGAGCTGCTGGCGAACGGCGAGCTGCACGCGACGCTTCGCTTCGCCCGGCGCGACGGCACGCCGCGCGAGATCGAGTACCACGTGACCCGGGACGGAGCGGGTCCCGAGCGCCACCTTGCGGTCGTCCGGGAGATCGAGCCGACCCTGCCCTGATCAGCGATCAGCGGGGTGGGTCGCCTTCGAAGGCCCGCTTGGCGCCGTTGACCGCGGCGCGCACGCCCCAGCCGGCCGGGATGGCGAGCAGCGCCTCGTGCAACCAGCCGAACGGCCCCCACAGCCGCGAGCGGAGCTCGGCGGACTGGTGGACCCAGGTGCCCGTTCCGCGTCCGTCGAACGTGATGATCAGCGCGCTGTCCATCCCGAACCCGTCGGAGACGTGGACCTGGCGGATCGGGCGGCGGTGCTCGACGATCTCCCACTGCGCGACGCTCGGGATGCCCCCCAGGCGCGTGCGCTCACGGTAGATCGTCCCGACCTTGGCCGGCCCGGAGACATAGAGGATCTCGCTCACGAACGGGACCCAGAGCGGTGTGCCCTCGATGTCGTCGTAGAGCTGCCAGACCTCGTCTCGCGCGGCGCCAACCAGCGCCTCGGCCTCGACTCGTCGCATGTGGGGCCAGTATCCCAGAGCCTGCGAGCCCAGCGTTGGGCGGGGGCGTGCTCAGGGCAGGTCGGTGTCATTCATGACGGTTGCTGGCATGTTCCCGGCCTACGATTCGGGCATCAAGTGCTCGATGTGGACGAGGTGATCCATGCTCCCGATGTCGCTCATCGCCACGGCCATCCAGGCCGATCGCGAGCGCGAGTTCCGCAACCGTCGCCCCCGCACGGCGGGTGTGCCCTCCGGGCTCCGGCATCCCCGGCGGCCGGACATCCAGGCCGTCGTCGAGGGCCCCCGTCAGCGGGCGGGAGCCACCTCGATCGGAACGCCGGCGGTCGCTGGCTCCCGGTAGCGGGCGACCGTCTCGGCCGCCAGGGCCGCGATCTCCGTCCGCAGCTCCAGAGGCGCCACGACCTCCACGGCGCCGCCGAGGGCGAGGAGCCGGCCGGCGACCTCGCGCGGCCAGTCGAGGGTGATGCGCAGTCGTCGCCACGCGTCGGGTTCGGGATCCGGTTCCTCGACGGCCGCCGCGAGCGCGCTCCCGTCGATGACGTCCTCGAGCCAGCGGTGGGCCTCCCGTCGGACACGCAGCGTGACCTCGATCCGCGGCGTGTCGCGTTCGAACGCCGTGATCGACTCCGACCAGTACGTGGCGAGGTCGAAGCCGGGCGGTCGCGCCGCCCGCTCGGGGAGTGGGGCGATGCCGCGGACCCGCGAGACGCGATAGGTCCGGATCTGATCGCCGTTGCTGGCCACGAGGTACCAGACGCCGCCCTTGAGGACGAGCCCCAACGGGTCCAGCGTCCGGGTCACGATCGTGTCCGAACGCTCGTAGTCGAGCTCGATCCGATCGCCGTCCCAGACGCACTGGGCGATCGTGGCGAGGTGGGGGAGCGTCTCGCCGGCCCGGAACCAGCCGGCGGCGTCGAGGTGGAAGCGCTCGAGCAGCCGGCTCGCGCGGCCGCGCAGCTCGGTCGGCAGCGCGGCGAGGACCTTGAGGCGGGCCGCCGCGACGACCGTCCCCAGGCCGAGCTCGGCGGCGGGCCCCGGCAGGCCCGAGAGGAACAGCGCGTCGGCCTCCTCGGCGGTCATGCCTGTCAGCCGGGTGCGGTAGCCGTCGACGAGCCGGATGCCGCCATGGGGTCCGCGCTCGGCGTAGATCGGCACGCCGGCGGCGCCCAGCGCCTCGACGTCCCGGTGGATCGTGCGGACCGACACCTCGAGCTCCTCGGCAAGGTCCGCAGCGGTCATGCCGCCGCGCGTCTGGAGCAGCAGGAGGAGCGAGACGAGGCGGGACGCGCGCATGGCGGCATGCTAGCAAAGCAGCCATTCAGTGTCAGGTTTATTCGGTGCCGGCACTACCTGCGGGCAGGGCCGTCATCGGCGGTCTCACATTCGATCGGGTCTACGATCTGTCCGTGACCCCCGACGAGACGACCGAACCCACCGATCAGCCCGCGCCGGCCGACGACGAGCCGGTGGGCTTTTCCGCCCTCGCCCTCGATGCGCGCCTGTTGCGGACACTCACCGCCCTGGGCTACGAAGAACCGACGCCGATCCAGAACGCGGCCATCCCGCCGCTGCTCGCCGGTCGCGACCTGCTGGCCGAGGCGCCAACCGGGACCGGCAAGACGGCGGCGTTCGCGCTGCCGATCCTCAACCGGCTCGCGGTGCGCATGGACGAGGACCGCGCGTCGGGCCGGCCGGTGGACGGGCGAGGCGTGCCGCGAGACGGCGAGCGGGCCAGCCGCCCGCGGGCCTTGGTGCTCGCGCCGACGCGCGAGCTCGCGATGCAGGTCGCCGAGGCGATGCACAAGTACGGCCGCGAGCTCGGCGCGCGCGTGGTGGCCGTGTACGGCGGGCAGCCGATCGCGGCCCAGCTCCACCGGCTCGCGCGCGGGGTCGACATCATCGTCGCCACGCCTGGCCGGGCCGTCGACCACCTCGAGCGCAAGTCCATCCGGCTCGACGAGATCGAGACGGTCGTGCTCGACGAGGCCGACGAGATGCTCGACATGGGCTTCGCCGACGACCTCGAGCGGATCCTCGGCGGGCTGCCGTTGACCCGCCAGACCGCGCTGTTCTCGGCGACGATCGCCGGGCCGATCGCGCGGCTCGCCGAGGCCCACCTCCGCCAGCCCGTCCGGGTCCGGGTCCAGTCCGAGCGGGCCGCGACCGGGGAGCCGGCACGGGTCCGC
>DATDJA010000262.1:0-2385 GCA_036520795.1 Candidatus Limnocylindrales bacterium | reverse complement strand
GACCGCGACCCGGCAGCCGAGCCCGGCGCCGACGACGCGACCGAGGCCGTCTCCGAGCCCGAGGCCGTCGCCGCGCCCGATGGCGAGGACGCGCCCGAGCCGGCGGCCGATGAGCCCCACGCCGAGGCTGCCCCGGAACCCGAGCCTGAGCCCGAGCCCGAGCCCGAGCCGGAGCCCGAGCCCGAGCCCGAAGCTGATGAAGCGGCGGACGACGAGGCCGACGAAGCCGACGATGACGAGGTCGACGAGGCCGGCGACGACGAACCCGGAGCTGTTCCCGCCGCCGCGGCGGCTGCCGCGGCCACGACAACGGCTCGTCGGGCCAAGGATCGACCGCCGACGAAGTCGGCCCCGGCCGCGCCGACCGTCTCGGAGCAGGCGGTCCACATCAACGATCGGGCGTCGGCGATCTTCGTGATCGTCGTCGTCGGCGTCTTCGCCATCATCTTCCTGAACGCGCTGCTCCTCGGGCACAAGGGCCTGCTCTCAGGGCTGCTGCCGCAGCCCACGCCCATCGCCAGCGAGGCACCGTCGGCGAGCGCGGGACCATCGGCGTCGCCCAGCGGGTCGGCGGCCGCGTCGCCGAGCGGGTCGCCCCCGGCGTCGCCATCGGCCGCTGCGTCGCCATCGGCCGCTGCATCGCCATCGGCCGCTGCATCGCCATCGGCCGAACCATCACCCAGCGCGGCGTCGCCCGCGGCGCCGTCGCCGAGCCCAGCGGCCAGCTGAGCCCGCGACGATGGACGCAGCCCGGGCGCGCGCGAGCGAGGCCCGGGCCCGGATGGTCGCCGACCAGCTCCGGAAGCGTGACATCCGCGACGAGCGCGTCCTCTCGGCGATGACCGCGGTCGAGCGTGATGCCTTCGTGCCCGAGCGCGACCGGGACGCCGCGTACACCGACTCGCCGCTGCCGATCGGCGGCGGCCAGACGATCAGCCAGCCGTATATCGTGGCCCGCATGACGGAGCTCCTGGCGGTCGAGTCGGGCGACCGGGTGCTCGACGTCGGGACCGGCTCCGGCTACCAGGCGGCGGTCCTCGCGGAGCTCGGCTGCCTGGTGACGTCGATCGAGCGCGACCCCGACCTCGCGTTGGCCGCGATGGACCACCTCGTCGCCGCCGGGTACGGCGACCGGGTCATCGTGCGCGTCGGCGACGGGAGCCTCGGTGCCCCCGACGAGGCGCCCTGGGACGGCATCGTCGTCGCGGCGGGTGCCCCGGCGATCCCGGAGCCGCTTCGGGAGCAGCTCGGCGAGGGTCGGCGGCTGGTGATCCCGGTCGGCGGGCTGCGGGAGCAGAGCCTGATGGTGGTCGAGCGCCACGGCGACGAATGGACGGAGCAGTCGGACGGGCCGTGCGTCTTCGTGCCGCTGGTGGGCGCCGAAGGCTGGACCGCCTCGGCGCTGTGAGCCTGCTGCTGGGCGGCAAATCCGTCGCGCCCCTGTTCCGCCGCCTCGGACCGGTGTTCGCGGTCGCCGGCGCCGTCGTCGCCGCGGTGACGTGGCCGCGGGCCTTCGACCTGGAGGCGTACCTCGACGCCGCGAAGCTCGTCGCGGCTGGTCAGGACCCGTATGCGGCGACCCGGGCGCTGGGTGTGGCCGAGTGGGGCCAGGGCCAGGTGTACGTCTCGCCCCCGTTCATCGCCCACGTCCTCGCGCCGTTCTCGGGCCTGCCCCTCGACGCCGTCTTCGTCGCCTGGGTCGCGGCCAGCCTGCTCGCCGTCATCGGGGCCATGCGGGTGGTCACGCGCGAGACGCTCGTCGCCCGGGCGCCGCTGGTCGTGTTCTCGCTGGTCTACGTCTGGGGCTCGCTGTGGATGGGCCAGGTCAACCTGTTCACGCTCGCCGGCCTCCTGCTCGCGTTTGGCACCCGCAACGAGCGGCTGGCCGGGTTCGGGCTCGCCCTCGCCATCGTGACGCGGGCGCTCCCCGCCGCCTTCCTCGTGGTCCTGGTCGTCGAACGGCGGTGGCGGGCGATCGCGTGGACGGCGCTGTTCGGCGCGCTCGCCGTGGTCATCCGCCCGACCGACTGGGTCGCCTACGTGGCGATCGCACGGGAGGCCGCCTCGCTTCCGACCCTGCCGGTCATCGTCCAGACCTCGCTCGTCCCGTGGCCCGTCCTGTGGTTCGCTACGGCCGTCGCGATCGCCGCAGTCGTCGCGATCGCCGCTGTCGTGCCAACGGATCGCCGCCTCCTCGCGGGGACCGCCGTGGGCTTCGCGATCGTGCTCCTGCCCACCAACGCGTGGCACCACTGGCTCTCGTTCGCACTCGCGCCGCTGCTCCTGCTGGGCGACGGCTCGCCGTGGGCGCGCCGGGCGCTGCTGCTGTTCGTCGGGGTGTCGTTCCTGCCGATCGGGACGCTGTCGTCGGCGGTCGCGCTGATC
>DATDJA010000261.1:0-2774 GCA_036520795.1 Candidatus Limnocylindrales bacterium | reverse complement strand
GCCGGCGGACGACGACGTCGACCTGCCCGACGAGGGCCACCTCGCATCGTTCGACGGCGCGACGGGCTGGCTGAACTCGGAGCCGCTGACGCCCGAGGGCCTGCGGGGCCGGGTCGTCCTCGTCGACTTCTGGACCTACACGTGCGTCAACTGGCTGCGGACGCTGCCGTATGTCCGCGCGTGGGCGGCGAAGTACGCGGGCGCCGGGCTCACGGTGGTCGGCGTCCACACGCCGGAGTTCGGATTCGAGCGGGACGTCGACAACGTCGTCGCTCACACGCGCAGCCTGGGTGTCGTGTACCCGGTCGCGATCGACAGCGAATATGGGGTCTGGCGCGCCTTCGGCAACCACTTCTGGCCCGCGATCTACCTCGCCGATGCCGAGGGCCGGATCCGCTTCCACCACTTCGGCGAGGGCGAGTACGCGATGACCGAGATGGTCATCCAGCAGTTGCTGCTCGATGCCGGTGCTGAGGACATCGGCCAGGACCTGGTGGACGTCCAGCCGGCCGGGCTCGAGGTGGCCGCCGAGTGGCGCACGCTGCGGTCGTCGGAGACCTATCTCGGGTACGGCCAGACCACGGGCTTTGCGTCCGGCCGCTCGGCGGCCTTCGACCAGCCCCACACGTACGCCGTGGCCGACGGGCTTCCCCTCAATGCGTGGGGCCTCGCCGGGACCTGGACCGTGGCCCGGCATGCGGCGGTCCTGAACGCGCCCGGCGGTCGGATCGCGTTCCAGTTCCACGCGCGCGACGTCAACCTCGTGATGGGACCGGCGTCCCGTGGCGCCGCGATCCGGTATCGGGTCTATCTCGACGGCCAGCTCGCGTTGGGCGCCCTGGGGAGCGACGTGAGCCCGGACGGCAGCGGGATCGTGGACGACCAGGGCACGTACCAGCTGATCCGTACGCCGGGGCAGGTCGCCGAACGCCGGTTCGAGATCGAGTTCCTCGACTCGGGCGTCGAGGCCTACTGCTTCACCTTCGGCTGAGCCGGCGGGCGGCCGTCAGTCGATCGCGTGGTTGGCCCGAAACATGCCGGCCGGGTCGTAGCGCGCCTTCACCTGCCGGAAGCGCTCGTAGGTCTCGACCGGGAAGATCGAGCGCGGGTCCATCTGCGACTCGGCGAAGTTGAGGTACCGCCGCCCGCTGTCCCACGGCCCGAGCGCCCCGAGCAGCTGCCGGGCGTGGTGCTCCACGACCTCGACCGCCTCCGCGTCAGGCGCGATCCCGAAGGTGAAGCAGACGAAGGGCTGATCGATCGCGTCGAGCACCCCATGATCCGGCGATCGCCGGCCCGCCGCGCCGCCCAGGTGGCGAACCTCGACGTGCAGCAACGGTGACCCGACGAACGCCGTCACGATCTCGTCGATCGCGGCCGCATCCAGGTCGTTGAGCAGGATGCCGTCGCCCGCGTAGGGCAGCGGGAAGTCCGGATCCATGTTGACGAGGCTGAGGTCGCTCGCCGGCATCAGCGCGACCGTGTCGAACTCCGGGCCGAGGTCGCGAAGCGGCCGAATGAGCGCCGCCGCATCAGCCTCGCTGCCGATGATCGCCGCCTCGACGAGGACGAAGGACCGGCCGCGCAGGTGGTCGGGGAGGAAGGGCAGGTCCGGGAACTGGAGCATCCGACCGAGGGACTCGCAGGCTTCGGGCACCGTCTCGATCCAGGTGCGCCAGGCGTTGAGGATCTCCGTCGCCCGCTCGATCGGCCAGAACAGCGCCCCGGCGTAGATCTCGGCCACCGGGAACAGCTCGAGCTCGAGCGCGGTCACCGCGGCGACGTTGCCGCCGCCCCCGCGGAGCGCCCAGAACAGGTCAGGCTCCGTGTCGCGGTCTGTTCGAACCAGCCGGCCATCCGCGGTCACGACCTCGGCGGCCCGGATGCTGTTGCAGGCGAGCCCGAAGGTCCGGATCATCCAACTGAGGCCGCCCCCGAGCGAATACCCGACCACGCCGACATCGGGCGACGTGCCGGAGAGGTACGCGAGGCCGTGCTCGGCGGCCGCGAGCGCCAGCGGCTTCCCCTGGACCCCCGCCTCGATCCGGGCGCGCCGCGCCGCGGCGTCGATCTCGACCCCGCGCATCCGCTCGGTCTTGAGCAGCAGCGTGTCCCGGCTCCAGTCGATCGGCCCCGCGTTGTGACCGCCGGCGTTGAACGCAATGCGCAGGCCGCGCTCGGCGGCAAAGCGGACGGTCTGCGCGACGTCCTCCGCCGACTCGGGGTAGACGACGGCAACGGGTCGCTGGTCGACGGCCAGGTTCCACGCCTGCCGCGCGGTGTCCCACGCGTCGTCTCCCGGAAGCACGACGTCGCCATCGACGCCGCCGGCCAGATCGCGGAGCACCACCTTCGACCTCGACTGCAACGATTCCGCCAACTGTGCGAGGGCGACCGTACCACCGCCGTCCCGCTGACTTCGCCCGACTCGGGACGCGGGAGGAAGGTCGGAATGCGCCAAGGCTCGGTACCATTCCGGGGTGAACCGGACTGTCAGATTGGCCTACGGCCTACAGGGCCTGGACATCGACGTTCCGGCTGACCGCTCGACCGTCGTGGCGCCGCGCCATCGCCCGTCCGCGCGGGATCCCCTCGAGGAGCTCCGCCGGGCAATTCGGAACCCGGTTGGCGGGTCACCGCTGCGGCAACTGGTGAAGCGAGGCCACAGGGTGGCCATCTCCGTCTGCGACATCACTCGTCCGCAGCCACGCGAGTTGATGTTGACCGCCATCCTCGAGGCCCTCGACGGCATCGTCCCACCACAGAACGTTGTC
>DATDJA010000260.1:0-6567 GCA_036520795.1 Candidatus Limnocylindrales bacterium | reverse complement strand
CTTGATATCCTCGCCGTTCGTGTGTCGGCCCGCCCGGGCCGGCACTCGCGCTGAGAGGACCCAAGGAACAGGTTTGCCGAAGAAGGACGCGATCGAAGTCGAAGGAACCGTCATCGAGCCTCTGCCGAACACCATGTTCGCGGTCGAGCTCGAGAACGGCCATCGTGTTCTCGCGCACATCAGTGGCAAGCTCCGGATGAACTTCATCCGGATCCTTCCGGGGGACCGGGTCCGCGTGGAGTTGTCTCCCTACGACCTCACCCGGGGTCGGATCACGTACCGATTGAAGTAAACGAGGAACCGGTGAAGGTCAGAGCGTCCGTCAAGACGCGGTGCGACAACTGCAAGGTCATCCGGCGCCACGGCACCGTGATGGTCATCTGCTCGAATCCCAAGCACAAGCAGCGGCAGGGCTGACGGCATGGCACGTATCGCCGGCATCGACATCCCGCGCGAGAAGCGCGTCGAGATCGCCCTCACGTACATCTATGGGGTCGGGCTGTCCTCCAGCCAGAAGATCCTCAAGCAGACGAGCATCAATCCCGACACGCGTGTCCGGGACCTCACCGAGGACCAGGTCAACCGCCTCCGCGAGGTGATCGACCGGAGCTTCAAGGTCGAGGGCGACCTCCGCCGCGAGGTCGCGCTGAACATAAAGCGGCTGATCGAGATCGGGTCCTACCGCGGGCTCCGCCACCGCCGGAATCTTCCGGTTCGCGGGCAGCGAACGAAGACCAACGCCCGCCAGCGCCGGGGGCCCAAGAAGACGGTCGGCGCGCGCAAGAAGACCAAGTGACGAGGAACCGCTAAGGCATGGCCGAACGAAAGCGCGCCGTCAAGCAGCGGCGACGGGAGCGGAAGAACGTTCCGCAGGGACACGTTCATATCCAGGCGAGCTTCAACAACACGATCGTGACGATCACCGATCAGGGTGGCAACGTCATCTCGTGGGGTTCCGCGGGCATCGCCGGGTTCAAGGGCTCCCGCAAGAGCACACCGTACGCCGCGGCCCTCGCCGCCGACGGCGCCGCGAAGCGCGCCATGGAGCATGGCATGCGCCAGGTCGAGGTCTACGTCAAGGGACCCGGCGCCGGCCGCGAGCAGGCCATCCGCTCCCTCCAGGCCGCGGGCCTCGAGGTCTCCGCGATCACCGATGTCACCCCCATCCCGCACAACGGTTGCCGCCCGCCCAAGCGGCGCCGCGTCTGAGCACGAAGAGACCATGGCCCGATATACCGATGCCGTCTGCCGGCTCTGCCGCCGGGAAGGACTGAAGCTCTACCTCAAGGGCAGCCGCTGCTACACCAAGAAGTGCTCGTTCGAGCGGCGTCCGACGCCGCCCGGCCAGCACGGCGTCCGCCGCCGCAAGGTCGGCGATTACGGCCTGCAGTTGCGCGAGAAGCAGAAGGTCCGCCGCGTCTACGGCGTCCTCGAGAAGCAGTTCCGCAACTACTACCTCGAAGCGTCGCGCCACTCTGGCGTGACCGGCGAGGCCCTGCTGCGGACGCTCGAGCTGCGCCTCGACAACGGCGTCTACCGCATGGGCTTCGCGCCCTCGCGCGCAGCAGCCCGCCAGATGGTCGCCCACGGCCACTTCGCCGTGAACGGCGTCCCCACCAACGTGCCCTCCTACCGGCTGAAGATCGGCGACAAGGTCGAGGTGCGCAAGTCGCACCACGAGCGCGAGCTGTTCAAGGTCGTCAAGGAGACCATCCGCTCGCACCAGGCGCCGGACTGGCTCAGCCTCGACGCGGCGAACCTCGCCGGGTCGGTTGTGGCCATGCCGCGTCGCGACCAGATGCCGCTCGACTTCAACGAGCAGCTCGTGGTCGAGTACTACTCGAGGTAGCCGCCGTTCCATGATCGAACTCGAGACACCGCAGATCGAGCCCATCGCAGAAGCCGGCACGTACGCCAAGTACGAGGCTGGCCCGCTGCAGGCGGGCTACGGCGTGACCCTCGGCAACGCGCTCCGGCGCGTGCTCCTCTCCTCGCTGGAGGGGGCCGCGGTCACGTCCATCCAGGTTCGGGACGTGTACCAGGAGTTCTCGACGATCCCGGGCGTCAAGGAAGACGTCACGCAGATCGTCCTGAACGTCAAGAAGCTGCGCCTGAAGAGCTTCGCGACGCACCCGGTGCAGCTGCGCCTGATCAAGAGCGGGGCCGGCCCGGTCATCGCCGCGGACATCGCCGAGTCGGCCGACGTCGAGATCGTCAACCCCGAGCTCGTGCTCATGACGATCGACTCGGACGACGTGACGATCGAGATGGACCTCACCGTCGAGCGTGGCGTCGGTTACCTCGCCGCGGAGCGCAGCGAGGCCCTGCCGATCGGCGTCATCGCGGTCGACGCGATCTTCACCCCGGTCCGCAAGGTCAACTACTGGGTCGAGGGCATGCGGGTCGGTCAGATGACCAACTTCGACAAGCTCACGATCGAGATCGAGACCGACGGCACGATTACGCCGGAGGAGGCGCTCTCGCGCTCCGCCGACATCCTCGTCCGCCAGTTCCAGCCGTTCGTGACGATCGGCGTCCAGGCCGTCGCCGTGGACCGCGCGCCGTCCGGCGTGCCGCAGCTCCCGCCGAACATGCTCGACATGCCGATCGAGGAGCTGGACCTGCCGATGCGGGCCTACAACTCGCTCAAGCGCAACAACATCGTCAAGGTCGGCCAGCTGCTGCAGCTCAAGGACGACGACCTGCTGCGCATGCGCAACTTCGGCAAGAAGTCGCTCGACGAGATGAAGGAGCGCCTCCGCATGCGCGGCTTCATCCTCCCCGAGTCCGAGACCGACGGCGTCCTCGACGGCGACGACGAGCCGTTCGGCGACGAAGACGAGGTCTGAGCGATGGCGCACCGCATCGACGGCCGCAAGCTCTCGCGCAAGCACGGACCGCGCATGGCCCTGTACAAGAACCTGACGGTGTCCGTGCTCCGCTACGAGCGGATCCAGACCACCGAGGCCAAGGCCAAGGAGATCCGCGGGCAGGTGGAGCGGATGATCACGCTCGCCAAGCGCGGTGACCTGGCCGCCCGACGGACGGTCGTCTCGGAGCTCCCGAACGAGCCGCTCGTCGTGAGCAAGCTGTTCGAAGTCATCGCCCCCAAGTACGCCGATCGCCAGTCGGGCTTCACCCGGCTGGTTCATATCGGCCAGCGAAAAGGCGATGCCGCCGAGATCGTTCAGATCGAACTGGTCTGAGCGACGCAGAGACCGAATGACATAGCAGGGTTCCGAGAGGGCCCGCCGATGCGCTACCGCGCGACGGTTGAATACGACGGAACGGACTTTGCCGGGTTTCAGCTCCAGCCGAACGCCCGGACGGTCCAGGGAGAGCTCGAGGCCGCGCTCACCCGCCTCGAACGAGGCGAGCGGGTCGTGGTCGACGGGGCGGGACGCACCGATACCGGTGTCCACGCCACGGGTCAGGTGATCGGTTTCACCTACCGTGGGGGGCTCACCGAGGAGGCGCTCCGGCAGGCGGTCAACGCCCTGCTCCCGCCGGACGTCGCGATACGCGGCGTGCGTCGGGCCCCGGCGAGGTTCCACCCTCGCTACGCGGCGCGGTATCGGGAGTACCGCTACACCGTCTGGAACGGGCCGCGCAGCCCGCTTCGCGAGCGCCAGGCGCTCGGGATGCGGAGCCCGCTCAACATCGCCGCCATGGCGAGCGCCGCGTCGGTCTTCGAAGGCCGGCACGACTTCTCGAGCTTCGGCGGCACGGACCGGTCGCCGGTCCGGACCGTTCATTCGGTCCGGGTCCGACGGGACGGCCGCCTGGTGACGATCGACGTCCGGGCGGACTCGTTCCTCCGGGGCCAGGTGCGGCGCATGGTCGCCGCCCTCCTGGAGGTCGGACTGGGAACATTGGACACCGATGGCCTCAGGGCGGCGCTTGCCGGTCCGGGGCCGGCACTCAACGGGGCATCGGCCCCCGCCAAGGGCCTGTGCCTACGGCGCGTCGTCCTCGGAGGGCGACCGTCGGACGACGAGGAAGACGAGGAATGAACGCGAAGACCTATACGCCTCGAGAGAGCGAGATCGAGCGACGCTGGTACGTCGTGGACGCGACGGACGAGACGCTCGGCCGGCTCGCGACGCGGATTGCGCGTGTCCTCGAGGGGAAGCACAAGCCGACCTATGCCGCTCACCTCGACTCGGGCGACCACGTGATCGTGCTCAATGCGGCGCGGATCACCGTGACCAGCGACAAGCTCACCTCCAAGACCTATGCCCGCCACAGCGGCTACCCCGCGGGGTTCAAGGAGGAGACCCTCGGTCACCTGCTCGCCCGCCGGCCGGAGGAAGTCATCCGCCGCGCCGTCAAGGGGATGCTGCCGCACACCACGCTTGGAACCCAGATGCTCCGGAAGCTCAAGGTCTATGCGGGAAACGATCATCCGCATCAGGCCCAGAAGCCCGAGCCGCTGGCCTGATCGAGGAGCCCTGATGTCGACGCCTGCGTTCTACTGGGGCACCGGCCGCCGCAAGACGGCGGTGGCCCGCGTCCGCCTCATTCCCGGTGAAGGCGAGATGGTCGTCAACGGCCGCACGCCCGAGGAGCACTTCGGTGGCGTGCTCGCCGAGTCCGAGCTGTTCCTGCCGTTCCGGGTGACCGGGACCGAGGGCCGCTACAACACGATGATCAAGGTCGAGGGTGGCGGGATCACCGGCCAGGCCGGCGCGATCCGTCACGGCATCGCGCGCGCCCTGCTGCAGGTCGATGCCGAGACCAATCGCCTCCCGCTGCGCCAGGCCGGCCTCCTGACCCGCGACCCGCGGATGAAGGAGCGCAAGAAGTACGGCCTCAAGCGCGCGAGAAAAGCCCCGCAGTACACCAAGCGGTAACGCACCGCGGCCTGGCGGCCGATCGCGGCGTTTCCCGCTCCGGGCGCTCGCTCGCTGATGGATCGGGTCCGAATACCGCCCCGAGCGGTGCGGGGCGGGGACCTGGGTTCATATACCGCCGCCAGTGGTAGGTGAGCGTCAGCTCACCCTCGGCGGTGCCGTTCGAGCCTCTCGCACACCGCCACCGGCGGTATCCGGACCTCGCAGCCGCGCCGCGGTGCCGACAACCGGGCGCGGCGGTCACCGACACGCCGCACGTCGAGCGACGGGCCGTGAACGGGATGGCCGCGAGTCGTGCTCGGTGCTCCGTACACTGGGCACGTGACGAGCGAGAGCCTCCGGGGGCGGGACTTCATCTCCGCGGCTGACCTGACGGCCGACGAGGTCGGACAGGTGTTCGCCCGTGCGACGGCGCTCAAGGCCGAATTTGCCGAGGACCGGCGCCACGCGCGGCCGCCGCTGGAGCGGCGGACGCTGGCCATGCTGTTCCAGCGCCCGAGCCTCCGCACGCGGGTGACGTTCGAGGCCGCGATGACCCAGCTGGGCGGGCATGCGATCTACCTGACCGAGGGCGTCGTGCTCGGCGGCCGGGAGAGTGTGGCCGACGTGGCGCACAACCTCGAGCGGTTCGTGGACGGGATCATGGCCCGGACCGGGCCACACGAGGTCGTGGTCGAGCTCGCGGCCCAGGCGTCGATCCCCGTCGTCAACGGGCTCACCATTCGTGAGCACCCGTGCCAGGCGCTCGCCGACCTGTTCACGCTCCACGAGCGGTTCGGGGACCTGCGCGGGCTCCCACTGGCGTTCGTGGGTGACGGCAACAACGTCTACCACTCGCTGGCGCTGCTGGGCGCGACGCTGGGCATGGAGGTCCGGATCGCGCATCCGGCCGGCTACGGGCCCAACGAACGGCTCGTCGCCCGGGCCGCCGAGATCGCCGCCGCGTCGGGGGGCCGGCTCGTGTTCGACACCGATCCCCGGGCCGTCGTCCAGGGGGCCGCCGTGATTTACACGGACGCCTGGACCTCGATGGGCCAGGAGGCCGAGGCGGAGGAGCGCCGCGACGCCTTCGCGAGGTACCAGGTCAACGGCGACTTGTTGGCGATGGCGCCCGACGCGCTCGTGATGCACTGTCTGCCCGCGCACCGCGGCGAGGAGATCACGTCGGACGTGATGGACGGACCGCGGAGCATCATCTTCGACCAGTCAGAGAACCGCCTCCACACGCAGAAGGCGCTGCTGGTCGAGGTCATCGGCGACGAGCCACCCGACGGGAGGCAGGCGACATGAGCGGTGAGGCCCTGTACGAGCGCTACAAGGACGCGCTCCGCCGGGGCCACGTCGCGTCGCTGCGGGGGAGGCTCGAGGAGGCCCTGACCGCCTACGCGGAGGCCGCCGCCATCGCGCCCGAGCGGGCCACGCCACACACGAGCGCCGGCACCGCGCTGATGCGTCGAAAGCGCCCCGCAGACGCCGTTCGCCACTACACGACCGCGATCCGCCTGTCACCGCACGACGAGGCCGCGCTGCTGGGCCGCGCGCAGGCGCTGACGGCGATGAACCGACGACCGCAGGCCGCGGACGCGTACGACGCGGCGGCCGACGCGCTGGCCGCGTCGGGCAAGCTGGCCGACGCGGTGGATGCCGCTCGGCGCGGGCTCGAGTTGGCCGAGGGTCGCGAGCGACGACGGACGCTGGAGCAGCTGATCGAACG
>DATDJA010000259.1:0-2361 GCA_036520795.1 Candidatus Limnocylindrales bacterium | reverse complement strand
CCCTGGAGATCGAGCTCACGACCTCGCCCCTGTTCGGCTTCATCGGCCGCGAGGCGGAGCGGCGGATCAACGCGGAGATCCCGGCGTCCCTGCAGCGCTTCCGCGCGATCCTCGACGCCGAGGCGGGCGTGACGCCGGGGTCCTAGCCGCGCCTCCGCCTCCGCGTTCAGGCCGCGGCGGCGTACTCCGGGATCGTCAGCACGATCAGCGGGCTCTCCTCGACCATTCGATCGACATCGGTCCGATTCCACGCCCGCGCCACGTCGACGAGCAGCTCCCGGCGCTCGGTGGGATCGGTGACGACCCGAGCGGTCCCCGCCACATCGGCGTGCATGCCCTGCTTGAGATGGACGGTGAGCCGGGGATCGGCCTCGAGGTTGTGGATCCAGGCCCGCGTCCGCCGATGGGGCATGCCGCTGATCACGAGGCGCCCGCCGAGGTTGTGGAGGACGATCTCGATCCGGCGCGGCTGGCCGGTGCGGCGCCCGGTGGTGGTGATGTCGACCGTCTGGCTATGGTCCAGCGCGTCGTGAATCGTGGCGTCCATGGGGAGTCGGCTCCGTGGGTGATAGTTGCAGGCTCAACGATATCCCCGGTCGCCGACCGGCACAAGTTGGCGGTCCGCGGGACCTACACTCGGCGCTGATGCTGCGAACCGTGACCGCGACCCGGTACGTGACGCCCCTGCGCGAGGGTGGGTCGCTGCCCGCGCTCGTCGAGGCGGACGACGACGGGCTGTACGTCGTGAAGCTGCTGGGCGCGGGCCACGGGCGCAAGGCGCTCGTCGCGGAGCTGCTGGCCGGCGAGCTCGCTCGGCACCTCGGGCTGCCGGTGCCCGACCAGGTGCTGGTGGAGCTCGATGGCGCCCTCTCGAAGGCCGAGCCGGACAGCGAGATCCGGGAGCTGCTCGAGCGCTCGGCCGGGACGAACATCGGGCTCGACTTCCTGCCCGGGGCGCTCGCCTTCGCGCCGGCCGTGGGCCCCGCCCCCGATCCCGCGCTGGCCGCCGCGGTCGTGTGGCTGGACGCGTTCACGACCAACGTCGACCGGACGCCCCGCAACCCCAACCTGATCGTGTGGCACCGGCGGCTTCACCTGATCGACCATGGGTCGGCCCTATACATCCACCACAGCTGGCGCGACCCGGCTGAGCACGCCCGCCGGCCGTTCGAGCCCATTCGCGACCACGTGCTGCTGCCCTTCGCCTCGTCCATCGAGACGGCCGATGCGCGCCTGGCGCCCATGGTCACTCGATCGCTGGTCGAGGGCCTGGCTGCGGCGATCCCGGACGACTGGTTGCCCGCCGAGGACGGCCTGCCCGACGCCGACGCGCATCGGCGGGCGTACGTCGACTACCTGGTGGCACGGATCGAGGCGCCGCGGGCGTTCGTCGGGGAGGCCGAGCGTGCCCGGGCCGCGTAAGCCGTTCGAGTACGCGATCGTGCGCGTCGTCCCCCGGGTGGACCGCGGTGAGTCGTTCAACGCCGGCATCGTGCTGATGTCGCGGCCGCACCGGTTCCTCGGCGCTCGCGTGGAGCTGGATCCGTCCGTGCTCGCGGCGCTCGCGCCCGACTGCGACCCGGACAACGTCCGGGCACATCTGGAGACGATCGTACGGATCGCGGACGGGGATGCGTCGGCCGGGCCGATCGCCGCCCTGTCGCTGCCGGAGCGGTTCCACTGGCTGGTCGCCCCGTCGTCGACGATCATCCAGGCGTCGGATGTCCACACCGGCCTCACCGCCGACGCCTCGGCCACGCTCCAGCACCTGTTCCGGACCCTCGTCCAGCGCTAGGAGGTAGCTAGGCGATGCGCATCGAGCCGGTCGTCACCCAGGCGGAGATGCCGCCGGGGGTCCTCGGGCCCGACCCTGCCACGCTCGATGTCCGCTGTTTCGTTGTTTCGACGCCCGAAGGGATCGTGCTGATCGACGCCGGGTTGCCGGGCTCCTCAGGCGCCATCGAGGCGACCCTGGTCGGGATCGGGGGGCGGTGGTCCGACGTCACGGACATCGTGCTGACGCATGCGCACTTCGACCATGTCGGTGGCCTCGCCGAAGCCGCCGCGCGGTCCCCCGGGGCCTCGTTGTGGGCCGGCAGCCTCGACGTCGCCGCCATCCCCGTCGAGGGCAGGATCGTCAGGCCCGTGGCCGAGGGTGACCGCGTCCGTGGCCTGGAGGTGCTTGACACGCCGGGGCACACACCCGGTCACATCAGCTTGCTCGATGAGGCTGGATCAGTCGTGATCCTGGGCGACCTCGTCGGCAGCGTCGACGGTGCCCTCTCCTTCGGCCCGCCCGCCTTCACGGCCGATCCCGACCGGTCGCGCAAGTCGCTGGAACGGGTGGTCGCGCTGCGGGTC
>DATDJA010000258.1:0-3012 GCA_036520795.1 Candidatus Limnocylindrales bacterium | reverse complement strand
ACCGGTTCCACGCGGTGGACGAGCGGGTCGGCGTCGACGCGCTGCGCTGGGGCCTGCCCGTCCTGTACGACGTGGTCGCGGGCTACTGCGGCTGAACGCTCCCGTCGCCCGGCTCGACGATCACGCTCTCTTCGCACGTCCTGCAGCGGAACAGGCTGCGCACTCCCCACGACCGCTCGACGTCGATGTCGGCTGGATCGTGCGGCTGGCGATCCTCGACCATCTCGGCCCAGCTTCCATCGTGGTGACGGTGCTCGATCCGGTACTGCACCTCGTAGGAGCGGAGCTGGTCCATCGGCGTCCTCGTCATGGTGGCTTGCGCCTCGATTGTGCGCCAGCTGCGTCCCGCCGTGTGGCACCCGGAGCTCAGCTCCCGCCGCGGACGAGCCGGCCGCGCCGGCTGATGGCGTGGGTCGCGAGGGCCGCGACCCCCATCGCGATCAGGGCCCGCTCCCCGCGCGGCATCGGGCGGACCGTCGCGAGGAACTGCTCCGCCCGCGCCCGGTCGACCATCCGCAGGACGGCCTTGCCCCGCTGGGTGAGCCACACGGTGCGCAGGCGCCCGTCGTCATGCTCGCGCCGACGCTCGACCAGGCGCCGCTTGACCAGGCCGTCGACCAGCCGCGAGGTCGCCGACGGCGAGCGCCCGATCGCGTCCGCGAGGTCCGCGACCGTGGTCGTCGACCCCTCCGCGAGCACGTACAGCGCCGCGAGCTGCGTGAACCCGAGGTTGAGCTCGCCGAGCTGGGACGCGAAGCCGACGACCAGCTCCCGCCACAGCGCGCGGCCCATGGCGACGCGCTCCGAGATCTGGCGCACGTTCTGGATCCGCGTGCCGGCGGCGACCACTGGCGCCGAGAGGTCGGCCTCGAACATCCGGGCGATGACCCGGCTCTGGGCAGGCCCGCGCCGAGGCGCTCGCACGAGCGCTTCGGGAAGCTCGGGTCCGGCTGCCGGGTCGGACGGACGGGGCCGGCGGGGCTTGACGGGTTGGGCAGGAGCGGGCTGTTCGACGTCGGTCACGGGCAGATCCTCACCCGATTGAGCGTAAAACCGCCTGCCGATTCCTGCAACCGTGCATGGATTCGCCCGGTCCGCCGGGCGTTCGCCAGTACCCTTGGGCCAGATGAGTCAGATCGCCTTCGTGTTTCCCGGCCAGGGAAGCCAGTCCGTCGGCATGGGCCAGGCCCTCGCCCATGCATCCCCCGCCGCGGCAGCCGTCTTCGAGGCCGCCGACGCGGCCCTCGGTGAGCCGATCAGCCGCCTCGCCTGGGACGGCCCCGAGGACGACCTCAACCGCACCGAGAACGCCCAGCCGGCACTCCTCGCCGCGTCGATCGCCTATCTCGAGGCCGTTCGCGAGCGCTGGGCCGAGCTCGACATCGACATCCCCGAGCCCGCCTTCGCCGCCGGCCATTCGATGGGCCAGTATTCGGCCCTCGTGGCCGCAGGAGCCCTCGACCTCGCCGACGCCGTCCGCCTGGTCCGCCGCCGCGGCGAGCTGATGCAGGCGTCCGGTGCCGGGCGCGAGGGCCGGATGGCCGCGATCATCGGGTTGGACGACGCCCGGATCCCCGAGTTGGTCGCGCAGGCCTCGGCCCACGGGGTGTTCGGCGTCGCGAACCGGAACTCGCCGGGCCAGGTCGTGATCTCCGGGGAGCGGCCGGCGGTCGAGGCGTCGCTGGCCATCGCGAAGGAGCTCGGCGCCAAGCGCGCCATCGAGCTGCCCGTGTCGGTGGCCGCCCACTCCCCGCTGATGGCTGAGGCCGCCGAGGGCATGCGCCAGACATTGGCCGGGATCTCGTTCCGCGATCCTGAGCCACCGCTCCTCGCCAACGCCGACGCCCGGCCGATCACCACGGCCGACGGCTGCCGCGCCGAGCTCGTCGAGCACCTGACGACCGGCGTCGACTGGGTCGGCGCGATCGAGGCCATGCAGGCCAAGGGCGTCACCACCTTCATCGAGGTCGGGCCGGGACGGGTGCTGACCGGCCTGATCAAGCGGATCGCGCCAGACGCGCTCCCGCTCGCGCTCGACGACCCCGCCGCGGCGGATCGCCTGGCCATCCCGTTCGCCGAATCCGCGGCCGTCGAGGCCGCCTTCGAGTCCGCCGTCTGACGGCGGCGACCGTCACCCCCCGAAAGGATCACCTTGCGCCAACCTGATTTCTCGCGCCGCGTCGTCGTCACCGGCCTCGGCGTCATCAGCCCGGTGGGCAACGACAAGGCCACCGCCTGGAACAACCTCGTCAACGGCAACTCCGGCCTGACCGAGATCACGAAGTTCGACACCTCCGGGTACTCGCACCACTGGGCGGGCGAGGTCAAGGACTTCGACGCCGTGGCCTGGATGGACGCCAAGGCCGTGCGCCGCAGCGAACCGACGATGTGGTACGGCGTCGCGGCCGCCAAGCAGGCCATCGCGGACGCCGGCCTCGAGATCACCGACGCCAACCGCCAGGACATCGGGGTCGTGTACGGCTCGGGGGCCGGCGGCCAGTCGCTGATGATCGACAACGGCAACGTGCTCCGCGAGAAGGGCCCCGGCCGCGTCGCGCCGACCTTCATCGCCAACGGCCTCGTCGACTCCACCTCGGGCATGATCGCCATCGAGACCGGGGCGATCGGCCACAACATCTGCGTCGTGACGGCGTGCTCCACGGGGACCAACTGCGTCGGCGAGGGCGCCGAGATCATCCGCCGCGGCGACGTCCACACAGTGATCGCGGGCTCGGCCGAGATGCCGCTGCTCGAGGTGGCCCACGCGGGCTTCGGCAACATGCGCGGCCTGGGTGCTCCCCGCCCGGGCCAGCCGATGATCGACGTCAGCCGCCCGTTCGACCGCACGCGCGACGGGTTCGTCCTGGGCGAGGGTGCCGGTGCGTTGATCCTCGAGGACCTCGAGTACGCGAAGGCGCGCGGCGCCCACATCTATGCCGAGGTCGTGGGCTACGGGTCCGCCGCCGACGGCTGGGACATGATCCAGCCGATCGAGCACGGCATCGGCGCCGC
>DATDJA010000257.1:0-4045 GCA_036520795.1 Candidatus Limnocylindrales bacterium | reverse complement strand
CGTCGGGGCGGCGCGGATGCTGCCGTACATCCTGCTGTCGATCCCGGCGGGGATCATCAGCGACCGCTTCGACCGTCGCCTCGTCCTCCTGACCACGGACCTCGCGCGCGCCGCCTGCATGCTCGTGATGGCCTGGATCGTCGCGACGGGCGGCCCGCTGTGGGCCGTCGCCGCGGTCGCCATCCTGGCCGCCTGCTTCTCGACCTTCTTCTACCCGGCGATCGGCGCCCTGATACCCAGCCTCGTCCGCGACGAGCGCGAGTTCGGGCCGGCGAACTCGGCCTGGGCGACGCTCGACAACATGGCCTGGATCGTCGGGCCCGGGATCGCCGGTGTGTTGCTCGCGACCGGCGAACTCGTGCTCGCATTCGTGCTCAACGCCGTGTCGTTCACGCTGATCGCCGTGATCCTGTGGAGCCTGCCGCGGAGCAGCCCGGGCGCGGCGAGCAGCGCCGGGCCGGCCCCGTCCGAGGACAGCACGGCCGCCCTCGACGACGCGACCGAAACGCCCGAGCCCGAGGGTCGCGTCTTCCTCGGCCGCCGGGTCCCGGCATCGATCAACCTGTCGGCCCTCGCTGGCGTGGTGCTCATCGACGCCTTCACCTGGTTCACCTTCGGCGGCATCAGCATCTTGATCGTGGTCATCGCGGTGGACGTGTTCCACGGGGGCGACGCGGCGACCGGGTACCTCAACGCCGCGATCGGCATCGGAGGCACGATCGGCGCGCTGTTGTCAGGGGCGCTCGTGCTCCGGCCGCGGCTCGGCGGGGTGCTGCTCGTCGGGGCCGCCGCGTTCGCGGTCGCGACCGTGATCCTCGGCCTCGCGAATCAGCTGGCCGTCGCCTTCCTGGCCATCGCCGTGATCTCGGCCGGCAACCTCATCCTCGATGTGACCCGCACGACGATCTTTCAGCGGGTGGTCCCCGACGAGTACCGCGGCCGGTTTGGCGGCCTGATGATGACCTCCCAGACGCTCTCGGAAGCCGGCGGAACGCTCATCGTGCCGATCCTCGTGAGCCTGTTCGGGTTCGGCATCGTCATGGGCTTCGCGGGCGTCGGCGTGGCGGCCGCGACCATCCTCGCCGTCGCGCTCATCGCGGGCGCCGGAGACGTCCCCATCGGCGAGCACGACCTCGCCCTGCGACGCATCGCCCGCCTGTCCCTGTTCGGTGGGCTGCCGCCCGCGCGGGTGGAGGGCGCGTTGCGGCGGCTCGAGCCGCTGGCCGTCCACGCCGGCGACGTCATCGTCCGCGAGGGCGACCCAGCTGACCGCTTCTACGTGATCGACACCGGCTCGTTCGACGTCACCCAGGCGGACACGGCGGGCGGCGAACCGCGCCATCTGCGGACGCTGGGCACCGACGAGGTCTTCGGCGAGCGCGGCCTCATCGGCCAGACGCCGCGCACCGCGACCGTCACCGCGGCCACCGACGGCCTGCTGTTCGAGATGGACGGCGACGACTTCCTCCACCTCGTCGGCGCTCGCAAGGGGGTCGCCGACCGGCTGATGGCGCTGTACGACCCGCCGACGGCCGAGGTGGTCGCGCGCGGCTGAGCGGCTCAGGCGATTACACTCGAGGCCGTTGGACTCTCCACCCGAGGTCGCCTGTGCCGAAGGAGTACGTCCGCCTCACCACGCCGCTCGTGCGCGACGGCGACCGCCAGACCGGTGTCCTGCGTCCCGCGTCCTGGGACGAAGCGCTGGAACGGGCGGCCGCCGGGCTCCGAGCCGCGGGCGCGGCGCACGGCTCCGGGGCGTACGGAGTCTTCAGCTGCAGCAAGTCGACCAACGAGGTCAACTTCGCGGCCCAGAAGTTCTCCCGTGCCGTCCTGGGCAGCAACAACATCGACAGCTGCAACCGCACCTGACACGCCCCCTCTGTCGCCGGTCTGGCGACCGTGTTCGGCGCTGGTGGCGGAACCAGCTCATACCAGGAAGCTGAAGAGACGGACTGCTTCCTCCTGTGGGGCAGCAACGCCCGGGAGACGCACCCGATCTTCTTCCACCACCTCCTGAAGGGGGTGCGCCGGGGTGCCCGGCTGATCGCGGTCGACCCGCGCCGGACGTCGAGCGCGCAGTGGGCGGACCTGTGGCTGGGCCTCGACGTCGGCTCGGACATCGCCTTGGCCAACGCGATGGCGCGCGAGATCATCCACGCGGGCCTGGCCAACTCGGAATTCATCGCCCGGGCGACGACCGGGTTCGAGGCCTATCGGGCGGGCGTCGAGCCGTACACGCTCGAGTACGCGGAGCGCGAGACGGGCGTCCCGGCCGCCGCGATCCGCGAGGCCGCCCACGCGTACGCCACGGCCGACCGGGCGATGGTCTGCTGGACCCTCGGCATCACCGAGCACCACAACGCGGTCGACAACGTGCTCGCCTTGATCTCGCTGGCGCTGCTGACGGGGCACGTCGGGAAGTACGGCAGCGGCATCAACCCGCTTCGCGGCCAGAACAACGTCCAGGGCGGCGGCGACATGGGCGCCCTGCCCGATCGCCTGGTCGGGTTCCAGCATGTCGAGAACGATGAGCTCCGCGACAAGTGCGACACGCTCTGGGGCGTCCGGGTCCCGCCGAAGAAGGGCTGGCACCTGTCGAACATGTTCGACGCGATGGAGCGCGGCGATCTCACCGCGCTGTACGTGATCGGCGAGAACCCGATGCAGTCCGAGGCCGATCGGCACCGCACCGAGAAGCTGCTGCGCGGCCTGGACACGCTGATCGTCCAGGACATCTTCCTGACGGCAACGGGCGAGATCGCCGACGTCGTGTTCCCCGCGGCGGCGGCATGGGCGGAGACCCTGGGCACCGTGACCAACTCGGAGCGGCGGGTGCAGCTGGTGCGCCCGGCGCTCGAGCCGCCGGGCGAGGCGCGCGACGACCTGCGGATCATCTTCGACCTCGCCAACGCTCTCGGCGCCGGCTGGGGCGAGGCAGACGCGGAAACGGTGTGGAACGAGGTCCGGGAGCTGTCGCCCGTGCATCGCGGGATGAGCTACGCGCGGCTCGAGGCCCTCGGCGGGATCCAGTGGCCGTGCTGGGACGAGGACCACCCTGGCGAGCTGTTCCTCCACTCGCGACTGTGGGAGGACCCGGTCCCGGGCAACCGCGCGCCGTTCGTGCCGGTCGAGCACGACCCGCCGGTCGACCGGCTGACCCCCGACTTCCCGCTCCGCCTCACGACCGGGCGCCACCTGGACTCGTACAACACGGGCGTCCAGTCCGGTGGCTACAAGTACCCGCGCCGGCGGGGCGAGACGCTGGACCTCTCGCCCGAGGACGTCGTACGGCTGGGGCTGGCGGCGGGGGAGGTGGTCCGGGTGGTCTCGCGGCGCGGCCACGTGGAGGCGCCGGTCCGGGTGGACGAGGGCCTGCGACCGGGCCTCGCGTTCATGACGCTCCACTTCCAGGACGACGTCACGACCAACAACCTGACGATCGACGCGACGGACCCCAAGTCCGGCACGGCCGAATTCAAGGCGACGGCGATCCGCATCGAGAAGCTGCCCGAAGCGGCGCCGGCCGGCTGAGCGCGAACCCGGCTCGCCCGCGCCCCACACCCGCCCGACCCCGCCAACTCGCAAGTCTTCAATCCTTTTGAACGCGGAGCCCGTCTCGCCACGGTCGTCGGATCCGCGAGGCCCGAACCGGGGCCCGGCCCAGGCCCCGGCCATCGTTCTCAAGCGCAAGTCGTGCGACGACATGCAGTCGATCGAGGCAGGCGGGCCCGATAAGCCGCCGATGAGGGGCAAGTCGTTCAATCCATTTGAAATGTCGCCTGCTCGGAAGTTGGAACCGATGACCTCAGCGGCTCGCGCGGCGCTGAGCCGGCTCGCGCTCGGTGCGGGGCAGGCGATCCGTGACGAGCGCCTGCGGCGCCGTTGGTCGATGGCCGACCTCGCCGTCCGCGCTGGCGTCGCGATCGGCGTCGTTCACCGAGTAGAGGCTGGCGACACGGCGAGCCTCGAGTCGTATGCGCGGCTGGGCGCCGCCCTGGGCCTGCGTCCGACGCTCGAGTTCGCGGACTCCCGTGCGCGACGTTCG
>DATDJA010000256.1:0-3584 GCA_036520795.1 Candidatus Limnocylindrales bacterium | reverse complement strand
CCGTGCTCTTCCACCGCCCGCTCGGACGCCACGACCGTCGCTGCGGCCCCGTCCGTGATCCCGGGCGCGTTGCCGGCGGTGACCGTCCCCGTCGTGGCCGAGCCGCGGTCCTCCCCCTCGGGCAGGTCGAACGCCGGGGCGAGCCGCGCAAGCGCCTCGGCCGTCGTGTCGCGGCGCGGGCTCTCGTCGACGGTGACCAGCGTCTCCCGGCCCTTCGCATCCCGCACGGTCACCGGCGCCAGCTCCGCGTCGAACCGGCCTTCATCGATGGCCGCGATCGCGTGCTGGTGGCTCGCGAGGGCGAACGCGTCCTGGTCCTCGCGCGAGACCTGGTCGTGGATCGCCACGCGCTCCGCATGGGTCCCCATGTGGCAGTCCTCGACACTGCACCAGAGCCCGTCGAGGACCGTCGAGTCCTCGAGCGTCCCGTTGCCCAGGCGGTAGCCGAAGCGAGCCTTGCGCAGGAGGAACGGCGCCTGGTTCATCGACTCCATGCCGCCGGCCACGTACAGGTCGCCGTCCCCGGCCCGGATCCCGGCCGCGGCGAACATGATCGACTTGAGACCGGAGCCACAGACGCGGTTGATGGTCGTCGCTGGGGTCGTGTCCGCGAGGCCCGCGCGCAGCAGGGCCTGGCGGGCCGGGGCCTGGCCGGCGCCCGCCTGGAGCACCTGGCCCATGATCACCTCGTCGATGCGGGCTCCCGCCGCCAGCCCGGAGCGCTCGACGGCCGCACGGATCGCCGTCGCGCCGAGGTCCACCGCCGGCACGCCCGAGAGGGCTCCGCCGAACTTGCCGATGGGCGTCCGCGCAGCGCTGACGATGAACGCGTGACCGTCAGGTCCGCTCGGGGGCTGCATGCGGCGGAGGGTACACCGCGACCTCGCGTCGCGGCCGCCGCCGCGTAGCATGACCGCCGTGCCTGCATCTGACCGAGGACCCGCCACGCCGACGACCCCGGAACTCGTGCTCGCCCAGCGGATGCACGCGCTGGGGTTCCTCGCCGACGGCGTCGCCCACGACCTCGCCAACCCGCTCGGGGCGATCCTCGGGCTGGCATCGCTGATCGCCGCGGACGAGCGGGTCCCCGACGACCTGCGCACCGACGCCCGGCTGTTGCGCGAGGAGGCGGACCGCACCTACCGACTCGTGTCGACGCTGCTCGACGTGACCCGGACCCGGCCGCCGGTCCTGCGGCCGACGGCCGTCGCCCCGACGGTGACCTCGCTCCTCGAGCTCGCGACCCATCCGCTCGCGGGCGTCACGGTGGAGGTCGCGATCGCGAGCGACCTGCCCGAGGTCGAGGTCGACCCGTCCGCGTTCCGCTACGCGATCGCGGGGCTGGTGGTCGATGCACTAGAGCGCCTCGGGGCTCCCTCGGCCAGCGGCCGGCTGCGGATCGAGGCCGCCGCGACGGGCGAGGGCCCGCGGGCGACCGTCCGGCTCTCGCTCATTGACGACGGGAGGCCCGTCGAGCCCGGCGCCACGACCGTGACCGGCATCGGCGCGCTCCTCGATCGCCTGGGCGTGCCGGTGATCCAGGACACGATCGACGCGGCCGGGCACCCGCGCAACCGGACGCTCCTCGATCTGCGCGTGCCGATCCAAGGCGAGGCGTGGCCGGCCGCCGGGGTCGGAACGACGCCAGGGAGCCCTGACGCCGGCGACCCTCGCCGCCCGCTCGTCCTTGTCTGCGACGACGAGGCGTCGGTCCGGGCTCTGCTGGTGCGCGTCCTCGAGCGCGCGGGCTGCGAGGCCATCGAGGCGGGGAGCGGCGAGGAGGCGCTGCTCGCCCTTGACCAAGCGGCCGTCGACGCGATCGTGTCGGACCACCACCTGCCGGCGATGACGGGGATCGACCTCTACGAGCGGCTCGCAGCCACCCGCCCCGACCTTCGACAGCGGTTCGTGCTCCTGTCCGGGGATCCGGACAGCCCCGAGATCGTGGCCTTCATCGCCCGCTCGGGCGTCCCGATCGTCGCCAAGCCGTTCGACCTCGCCGGGATCGAGGCCACCATCCGCGCCGTTGTGCTCCCGGTGACCGGCGGCTGATCAGCGCGGGTACGAGTGGAACCCGCGCCCGGTCTTCTGGCCCAGGTGACCGTCGGCCACCAGCTGCTCCAGCACCCGCGGCGGCTCGAACTGCGGCTGCGCGAAGCCCTCGTGAAGCACGCGCAGGATCCCGAGGCACACGTCGAGGCCGATGAAGTCGGCGAGCTCGAGCGGCCCCATCGGGTGGTTTAGCCCGATCCTCGCCCCGGTGTCGATGTCCTCGGCGGTGCCCAGCCCCTCCTCGTAGGCCCGCATGGCCTCGGCGAGGAACGGCATCAGGATTCGGTTGACGATGAACCCGGGCCGGTCGGCCGACACGATGACCTGCTTGCCGAGCTCGGCAGCGAGGGCCCGGACGGCGGCCTCGGTCGCGTCGTCGGTCGCCGAGCCTCGGATCAGCTCGATGAGCGGCATCACCGGTACGGGGCTGAAGAAGTGCATGCCGACGAACCTCGCCCGGCGCGGCTGCGCCACCGCGGCCGCGAGGGCGTCGATCGAGATCGACGAGGTGTTGGACGCGAACAGGGCGCCCGCGGGCGCGATGGCGTCGAGCCCAGCCCACAGGCGCGACTTCACCTCGACGTCCTCGAACACCGCCTCCACGACGAGGTCCGCGTCGCCGGCGGTCGCGAGGTCGTCGCTCGGGCGGAGACGGGCGACGGTCGCGTCCCGGTCCTCGGCGGTCAGCCGGCCCTTGGCGACCGAGCGCTCGAGGTTCCCCGCGATCCGGTCCCGGCCGGCAACGGCCCGGGCGAGATCCGGCTCATAGATGGTCACCTGTTTGCCGATCGCGGCGTGCACCTGTGCGATCCCGTGGCCCATCAGCCCCGCCCCCGCGACGAACACGTGCTCCACGCTCATGCGCCAGAGCGTACGCCGCGCGGCTCGCCGGCCGCGAGCGACCCGCGCCGCGCGATGAGGGTGACGGATCCGGCCGCGGCGACGGCCGCCCCGACGAGGAACGCGCCGCCGAACCCCCAGCTGATCGCGAGCCCGCCGAGCAGCGCCGGCGCGATCCCGAACGAGGCGTCGAGGAACACGCTCGTCGTGCCCACGGCGGTCCCGCGTTCCGCCTCGTCGACCCGCGAAACGGCGAGCGACAGCAGGGCAGGAAAGATGAACGCCACGCCCGCGGCGAAGACCGCGGTCCCGACGATAAGCCCCGGCGGCGTGGGGACGACGACGGTGATCACGAGGCCGATGGATGCGACCGCGAGGGCCGCGCCCGAGAGGCGGGCCGCGCCGACCTGGTCAGGGAGCTTGGCGAACGTGATCCGGAGCCCGACCACGATCAGCGCGTAGACCGCGAGCGGGAGTGCCGCTCCGTCGAGCCCCACCTGGCGGGCGTACAGCGGCAGGAAGGCGAGGAACCCGGCCATCCCGAATGCCCCGCAGCCGACGAGCAGGCCGGGGAACACGGCCGCCGGGTGGATCAGGCGCGCCCGGACGCGCTCGGTGGCGCCCGAGAGAACCGCGGGAGCCGTCTCCGGCAGCGTCAGGGAGAGCAGGGCGGTCACGCCCGCGAGGGCCGC
>DATDJA010000255.1:0-2345 GCA_036520795.1 Candidatus Limnocylindrales bacterium | reverse complement strand
GGACGGGCGGCTGCGCGAGGTCGACGGCCGCTACGAGCCGATCGGCGAACTGGGTGAGCTCGCCGTCCCCGAGACGCTCCAAGCGCTGATCGCTGCCCGACTCGACGGCCTCGAGGCGACGGACCGAGCCCTCCTCCAGGACGCCGCGGTGCTCGGGCAAAGCTTCCCGGTGTCGGGGCTCTCCGCGGTCAACGGCGCGAGCGAGGACGTGATCGTCGCGCGGATGCACGACCTGGCGGCGATGGAGCTCGTGGAGCAGCTCGTCGACCCGCGATCGCCCGAGCGCGGGCAATACATGTTCGTGCAGGCGCTCATCCGCGAGGTCGCCTACAGCACGCTGGCGAAGCGGGACCGCCGGACCCGGCACCTCGCCGCCGCCCGGTACTTCGAGGGCCTCGGCGAGGACGAGCTTGCCGGCGCGCTCGCCGCTCACTACATCGCCGCCTACGAGGCGATGCCCGAGGGACCCGAGGGCGATGCCCTGGCCGTCCAGGCGCGGCTGGCCCTGGTGGGGGCCGCGGACCGCGCGATCGGGCTCGGGTCGCCGGAGCAGGCGATGACCTTCCTGACGCAGGCCGCCACCGTCGCCACGGACCCGAACGACCGGGCGGCGATCCTGGAGCGGCTCGGTCGGGCCGCGACCGCCGCCGCCCGTCCCGATATCGCCGAGACGAACCTGCTGGAGGCGATCGAGATCCGGCGCGCCGCCGGGGACGAGGTCGGTCGCTATCGCGCCGTCCTGTGGCTCGGCGAGGGCTACATGTCCGGACGGCTGATCGACAAGCTGGCGCCCCTGCTCGAAGAGGCCGTCGCCTACGCCCCGGGGGTCGCCGACGAGGCTGACCTGGCCGCCATCATCTCGCTCCTGTCCCGGACCCGGCAGATGGAGCAGCGGTTCCACGAGGCGCTCGCCCTGTCCGATCGCGCCCTCGAGATCGCCGAGCGACTCGACCAGTACGAGACGATCGCCGCCGCGCTGATCACGAAGGGCTCGATCCTGTCCAATCACGGCCGACCGATCGAGGGCCTCAGCCTTATCGCCACGGCTCGTGAACTCGCGAACGACCACAACCTCGCCGCCATCGAAAGCCGCGCGCTCACGAACCTGACCATCGTCATGGCCTCGCGCGACGTCCGCGCGACCTGGGACATCGAGCTGCAGGCGATCGAGTTCGCCCGGCGCGTGGGACGACGCGACACCGAACTCACGCTGCTCGGCAACGCGGGCGAGGACGCCATGCGGCTCGGCGAATGGGACTGGGTCGGCAACGAGATGGCCGCATTCGACCAGGTGGAGTTGCCCCTGGCGCATCGCATCGGCGGCGAGTTCCCGGTGATCGTGATCGCCGTCCTCCGCGGCGAGCCCGATGCCCCCGCCCGCGTCGCGGAGATCACGCAGATGATCGCGGGGTACGCGGACAACGACTACGCCTCGTCGGCAGACGACCTGCAGGCGTGGGTGTCCCTGGCCGAAGGCCGCGACGCGGCAGCCCGCGACGGATGGATGCGGCAAGCGGCGGCGAGCGACACGAACGCCCCATTCGCGTTGCCCCGCGCGGGCAAGGCCGCCATCCTCGCCGGAGACGCGACCGGCGCCCGAGAGGCGCTCGACAACCTGACCCTGAACGGCACGCGGGGGCGGGTCATCGATATCGAGCGAGAGACGATCGAGGCGGGGGTCGCCGCCCTGGAAGGCCGCACCGACGATGCCGTCGCTCGCTATCGGGCGGCCCTTGCGACCTGGGGAGAGATGGGCCTGCCATGGGACCAGGCCTGGGCCGCCTGGACCGCCGTCGCCTCCCTTGGCACCGAGGTGCCGGAAGCCCGGGCGTGGGGCGCCGCCGCCCGTTCGATCCTCGCGCAGCTCGGGGCGGCCCCGCTCGTGGGTCGTCTGGACGAGGCCCTGGGCGCCGACGATCCCGGCTCGTCGCCGAAGGGCGCCCTCGGAACCACTCAGCTCGGCGAGGTCTCCGAGCGCGCCTAGGACAGGCGCACGGCCTCGCGTGGGACGCGCGTCGGTCACCGTCTGACCGACGCCTGTCACCGTCTCACCGACGCGGTTGCGTCAGATGCACGTTCGGTCCGTCTTGGGCCTCCGGTCGGCCCCACTGACCCGGGGCGACATCCCGCGCGGCATCCGAACCTCCGCCCGCGGTCGTCCAGCGCACGTCCGGGGCCTCGTTGCGGCCGCGATGGGCAGGACGTGCATCCATGGCACGCCCAGGGTGTGTCCGGACGTCACCGACCCGCAGCGGCGGACCGGACGTGCATCCAGCGCACGCGCACCGGGCGAGGGACCGCGCGGAGCCGGCCGGATGGCGGACGCTTACGAGCCCGACGACTCC
>DATDJA010000254.1:0-4855 GCA_036520795.1 Candidatus Limnocylindrales bacterium | reverse complement strand
GGCGTGGCGGCCGGGACGGACGCGGCGAGGTTCGGCGCCCCTCGGAGCTCGTGACTCCGCCGGGTCAGCGCCAGCTGTTGGCGTCGAACAGGTAGAACGTCGTCATCGCCCACTGCTCGCGGGCGGCCGTCAGGACCGCATGGATGCGGGATGGCGAGGCAGGCGCGCTCCCTGGCGCCCACTCGACAACACCATCGGCGTCTTCGATCGGCGGAGCCGGCGCGGCGACAGGGCGGTGCAACTCGGAGACGCGGCCCCATTCGATCCGCGCGAACGCCGCGTACCGGGGCATCGCGGATCAGCCCTGGTCGATCCGGTAGATGGTCCCGCCGCGGCCGACGACGAACAGCTCACCGCCGGCGTTCTCGCCGAACGAGCTGATCGACGCGTTCGAGTCGCGCAGCAGGATCTTCGACTTGTGGTCGGACGCGGTCGACGAGACCGCCCAGATCTCGCCGCTGCAGTAGTCGCCGAACACGTACCAGCCCCGCAGCGCCGGGATGTTCGACCCGCGGTAGACGTAACCGCCGGTGACCGCGCACCGCCCGTTGGCGTGCGAGTAGACCGCGACCGGCTTCTTCTTGCCGTCCTTGTTGCAGCCGCTGGAGGGCGAGTAGCACTTGTAGCCCTCCATGACCCGCCAGCCCCAGTTGGTGCCGTTTCCGGAGGTGGTCCGGTCGATCTCCTCGTACCCGCCCTGGCCGACGTCGCCAATCCACAGGTTGCCGTTGCTGCGGTCGAACGAGTAGCGCCAGGGGTTGCGCAGCCCGCGCTGGAAGATCTCGTTCTTCCCCTTCTCGCCGACGTACGGGTTCGACTTGGGGATCCCGTAGGCCTTGTTGCCGCTCCGGCTGTCGACGTCGATCCGGAGCATCTTGCCCAGCAGGGAGTTCTTGTCCTGGGCCCGGCGGCCGGGGTCGCCCGCGTCGCCGCCGTCGCCGAGGCCGATGTACAGGTAGCCGCCCGGCCCGAACGCCAGGTTGCCGCCGTTGTGGTTCGAGTACGGCTGGTGGACCTTGAGGATCGTCCGGCCCGAACCCGACTGCACGCGGTTGGGGTTCGAGGTCGACGTCTTGTATTCGCGGACGAGGGTGTCGCCCCCTCGGTTGGTGTAGTTCACGTAGAACTTGCGGTTGTTCTCGAAGTTCGGATGAAAGGCGAGACCCAGAAGTCCCTGCTCATCGCCGTGGCTGATCGAGCCGGCGAGGTTCAGCAGATTGCCGGGGAGCACGGAGCCGTTGTCGAAGACGCGGATCGCACCCGTCTGCTCGACGATGAACATGCGTCCCGTACCGTCGTGTGCGCTGGTGAACAGCACCGGGTTCGCGAGGCCGCTGGCCACCGGCGTGAGGTCGATCGTCGAGCCCGACGGCGCGCTGAGCGCACCCGCCCCGTCCGTGAGCGGCGTCGCGCTGAGCGCGGCCGCCCGGGCGGGCAGCAGGCCGGCGAGCAACGTCGACGCGAGGACGGCGCCAGCCGCGGCGGACCGGAGGAACGAGCGGGGCGCGAAGGCGGTCGAGTTGGTCACGAAGTCACCCTGCGGCGTGTTGTGGACGGGGCCCGGATCGCGTCCGGCGCAGCCCGAATCCTGCCCCGATTCGGCGCGTGCGTCGAACCAGGGTCGTATTCTCCGTTCCGTGACCGTCGTTTCCAGCCGTACCTTCGGCGCCCAGAGCATGACCGCGCCGTTGCGCGACGTCCTCGTCAAGGCCCCCGGAAGCGCCTTCGGTCGCGCGTTCGAGGACCCGGCGCACGGCTTCCTCCGCCCCGTCGACCTCGACCTCGCCCGGCGCCAGCACGACGGCCTGGTGGGCGCCCTCGAACGTCTCGGCGTCCGGGTTCGCGTCCTCGACGCCGAGACCGACGACCCGGACCTCGTCTATGTCTTCGACCCGCTGTTGGTGGCGGACGGCGGCGCGATCCCGCTGCGGCCCGGCAAGCCCAACCGGGCGGCCGAGCCCGCGCTCCTCGAGCGGTGGACGGCCGCGGCCGGGATCCCGACCCTGGGCCGAATCGAGGCGCCTGGCACGATCGAAGGCGGCGACACGTTCTGGCTCCGCCCCGACCTGCTGTGCATCGGCCGGACGCTGCGCACGAACGAGGCCGGCGCCCGCCAGCTCGCGGCCATCGCGGGTGGCGACGTCCGCGTGTTCGACGTCCCGTACTGGAAGGGCCCGGCCGAGCTCGTCCACCTGCTGTCGGTGATCTCCCCCGTCGCCGACGACGTCGCGGTCGTGTTCCTGCCGCTGCTCCCCGCGGGGCTGTACGAGCTGCTCGCGGACCTCGGCGTGCGGCTCGTCGAGGTGCCGGAGGACGAGTACGCGACACTCGCCTGCAACGTGCTCGCCGTGCGTCCGGGCGTGGTAATCGTCGCCGATGGCAACCCAGCGACCCGGCGGGGCCTGGAGGCCGCTGGCTGCGAGGTCCACGCGATCCCGCTCGACGAGGTGGGGGAGAACGGGTCGGGCGGCGTGACCTGCCTGACCCGGCCGATCCTGCGCGGGTGAGCTCTCGGCGGGGCACCGTCGAGCCGCCGAGGGTCGACACCGCCGCGCTGCTCGACGACCTCGTGTCGCTCGTCAGGATCCCCAGCGTCACCGGCGCCGAGGACGCGATCGCCGCGCGCCTGGCCGACCTGCTCGAGGCGCTGGGCATGCGGGTCGAGGTGTTCCATCCGGATCCGGCCGCGATCCGCGACGACCCGGCCTGGCCCGGCGAGGAGGTGGCGAGGTCGACGCTGCCCGTCGTCCTCGGGCGTGCCGGACGACCCGGCGGGCGGCGCGTGGTGCTGTCGGGACACCTCGACGTCGTCCCGCCCGGCGATCCGGCGACGTGGACCGGCGATCCATGGGGGGCGAATGTCCGCGACGGCCGGCTGTACGGACGCGGCGCGTGCGACATGAAGGGTGGTGTCGCGTCGATCCTGGGCGCGGTGCGGGCGCTGCGGGACGCCGGCACGCTGGACGCGCTGGATGGCGAGCTCATCGTCGCGTTCGTGCCGTCCGAGGAGGACGGCGGCCAGGGGACGCTGGCGGCGATCCGGGCGGGCGCGACGGGCGACATGGCGATCATCACCGAGCCGTCGGGGCTCGACATCGTCGTCGCCCACGCGGGCGCCATCACGTTCCGGCTCACCGTCCCGGGCCGCGCGGCGCACGCCAGCCGCCGGACCGAGGGCGTGTCGGCGCTCGACAACCTGGGGACGCTCGTTCGGGCCCTCGAGGCGGACGAGGAGCGCCGCAACGAGGCCGAGACCGAGCCCCTCATGACGGCCCTCGGCCTCCCGTACCCGACGATCATCGGGATGGTCGCCGGCGGGGAGTGGGCCTCCACGGTCATCGACAGGATCACCGCCGACGGCCGGTACGGCGTCCGCCTGGGTCAGACGCCCGAGGCGGCGGAGGCCGAGCTTCGCGCGTGCATCGCGGCCGCCTGCGCGGGCGATGACTTCCTCGCGCAGCACCCGGCCACAGTCGAGATCAGCGGCGCCCGGTTCGCCTCGTCGTCCGTGCCGGTCGCTCATCGGCTGGTCACGGGCCTGGCGGCAGCCACGAGCGAGGTGACGGGCCGGCGGCCGGGCCTGGTCGGCGTTCCCTACGGCTGCGACATGCGGCTGTTCATCGGCGTGGGCGAGACGCCGTGCGTCGTGTTCGGTCCCGGGGACGTCCGGCTGGCGCACGCCGCCGACGAGTCCGTCCCGCTGGCCGAGGTCGAGGCCTGCGCCGGCGTGCTCGCGGCGTGGGTCGTCCGGGAGCTGGGGACCGGCTGGGCGCCTACGAGGCGATGATGTCGATCGGGCTCCCGACGTCCGCGCTGCGGATCGCCGCCCGCCGCTGGGCCCGCAGGACGAGGATCGGGATCACGACCAACCCGGCCCCGAGGATCCCCAGCGCGGTGTAGCCGACCGCGGCCATGATCAGCCCCGAGCCGAGGCTGGCGGCAGCGCTCGCGCTCCAGATGAGCGCATCGGCCGTGCCCTGCACCCGGGTCCGCTCGTGGAGCTCGACGTTGTGGGACAACATCGCGCTGCCGGCCACGAATCCCAGGTTCCAGCCCCAGCCGAGCAGGAACAGCGCCAACAGCAGCACGAAGCCGCCGTCGGCGGGCGCGGCCGCGGCCATCACGGACGCCGTCGCCAGGACCGCCGTCCCGGCGAAGATCGTCGGCACGGAGCCGTAACGATCGGTCAGGCGTCCGGAGATCGGCGAGAGCGCGAACATGCCAAGCGTGTGCGCCGACAGCACGATGCCGACCGCGGTCAGGTCGTGGCCGTGCTCGGTCATGTGGAGTGGTGTCATCGTCATGATCAGGACCATCACGAACTGGCCGATGACGAGGGCGATGATCGCGGCGGCGACCGCAGGCCGGCGGAGGATGTCCAGCATGGGCCCGACGCTTGGGCCCGGATCCTCGCGTGTCGCCCGCCGGGAGGCCTCGTCCGCAAGCTCGTACGGGTCCGGCCGCAGCAGGGCGAACGAGAGGATCGCCGCGAGGCCCACGAACAGCACCGGCACGAGGTAGGGGCCGGTGAGCGCCGGCAGTCCGGCCTGCACGGCCAGGTCGCTCGAGATCGGGACCAGCGTCGGCCCGATGACCGACCCGACCGTTGCTCCCCAGACGACGATGCCGATGGCCGATGCACGCCGTTCCGGCGGCACCATGTCGGCTGCCGCGTAGCGCGACAGCTGGTTGGAGCTGTTGCCGAAGCCGATGAGGAGCGTTCCGCACACCAGGAGCGGGAACGAGTTGGTGAGCACCGCGGCCGCCGCGATCAGCGCTCCGAGCACGCCGATGCCGTAGCCGGCGGCAAGCCCCACGCGGCGGCGCCCGATGCGCGCCATCAGGCCCGACAGGA
>DATDJA010000253.1:0-3242 GCA_036520795.1 Candidatus Limnocylindrales bacterium | reverse complement strand
GCACCTGGACGCGGCGGCCCCACTGGGAGATCGCCGAGGCGCTGGACATCATCGACAACGTCCGCGGCGCCAAGATCGCGGGCTCCGGCTTCCCGGTCTACAAGGGCGCCGGGTCGCGGCTCCAGCGCTCGCTGATCTCGTGGTTCCTCGACGTGCATACCGCCGAGCACGGGTTCACCGAGGTCTGGCCGCCGGCCGTCGTGAACACGGCGTCGGCGCGTGGGACGGGCCAGATCCCGGACAAGGAAGACCAGATGTACGTCGTCGGGCGCGACGACCTGTACCTGATCCCCACGTCCGAGGTCCCGGTCACCAACCTCCATCGCGACGAGATCCTCGAGGCCGCGGAGCTCCCGATCCGCTACGCCGCCTACTCGCCGTGCTTCCGCCGGGAGGCCGGGGCCGCGGGCAAGGACACCCGGGGCATCCTGCGCGTCCACCAGTTCGACAAGGTCGAGATGGTGCTGTTCGAGAAGCCCGACGACAGCGATGCCGCCCTCGAATGGATGACGGCGCGTGGCGAGGTCCTCCTGCAGCGGCTCGGCCTGCCCTACCGGGTGCTGTTCCTGAGCACGCGCGAGATGGGCTTCGTGCAGCAGAAGAAGTACGACCTCGAGGTGTGGGCACCCGGCGTGGAGCGCTGGCTCGAGGTCAGCAGCTGCTCGAACATGGGGGACTACCAGGCGCGCCGGATGGCGATCCGCTACCGGCCCACGCCCGGCGCGAAGCCCGAGCTCGTTCACACGCTCAACGGCTCGGGCCTCGCCCTGCCCCGGATCGTCGCCGCGCTGCTCGAGGTGTACCAGCAGCCCGACGGCTCGGTCGAGGTGCCCGAGGTCCTCCGACCGTATGTTGGGGCGACTAGGATTGGTGGGCCGCCGCCGTCCTGATCCATCGGGTGACGTGGCCCGGACGTCGTGGCGATGAGGAGGATGTCCATGGATGCCCCGCAACCGCCGGCCACCCCGAGCCAGCCGCCGGCCTCCCCGCCCCCGTCAGCACCGCCGCCCTCGGTCCCGCCCCCGTCTGTCCCGGCACCCGCACCCACGCCGGGCGCGCCGGCCGGGTGGGCGCCGGCACCCGTGGCACCAGGACCCGGTCCGGGCGTCGAGTACGCGCCGCACGGCGGCCGCCTGGTCGCCTACATCATCGACGGCTTCATCGTCGGCATCGCGGTCACGATCGTCGCCCTCGTGCTGACGCCGTTCCTGATTGCCGGTGCCTCCTCGGAGAACGCGGGCGCTCTTGCCGCGACCGGGTTCCTGTATGTCTTCGTCGTCCTGCTCGTGTCGGTGAGCTACTTCCCGTTCTTCTGGGCACGCAACGGCCAGACACCGGGCATGAAGATCTTCGGCCTCCGGGTCGTCCGCGACGCCGACGGCGGCAAGATCAGCGGCGGCACGGCGATCATCCGGCTGATCGGGCTGTGGATCAGCTTCGCGATCTTCTACCTGGGGATCATCTGGATCCTGGTCGACAGTCGCCGGCGCGGCTGGCACGACCTGCTGGCCGGAACCGTAGTCATCCGGCAGCCGTAGCGTCGCGGACCCGGTGACGCTCGGGGAGCGACTCGCCGCCTACGGGCTGGTCCTGCCGCCCGGTCACACGCTCGTCTCGCTCGAGGAACGGCCGGAGCTGCGGGCGCCGCTGGGCGAGTTCATCGTCCCCGCGTGGGCGGAGTTCCTGCTCCACGATCCGGTCGCCAACACGCTCTGGGATCACCTGTACGAGGACTTCGCCGCGTTCCAGTGCGTGCTGTTCGATGCGCAGGGCGCGATCGTCGCCGGGCTCAACTCCGCGCCGCTCGCGTGGGACGGCACGGACGACGAGCTGCCGCACGGCTGGGACGACCAGTTCCGGCGCTCGGTCGAGGACCATCTGGCGGGGAATCCCGCCAACACGCTCGGGGCTCTCCAGATCGTCGTCGGCGGCGAGCGGCGGGGCTCCGGCTACTCGGCCGTGATGCTGGCCGCCATGCGTGCGAACGCCGCCCTTCACGGGTTCCGGGCCCTGATCGCCTGCGTCCGGCCGAACCGCAAGGTCGACCACCCACACATGCCGATCGCGGAGTATGCGGCCCGCGTCCGCGACGACGGGCTGCCCGAGGACCCGTGGATCCGCGTCCACGTCCGGGCCGGTGGTCGGATGGTCCGCGCGGTGGAGGACTCGATGACGATCCCGGGCACGCTCGCGGAGTGGCGGGAGTGGACGGGCCTCGACATGCCGGCCAGCGGCGCGTACCTGCCGGAGGGGGCAGCGTCGCCCGTGATGATCGACATCGAGGCCGGGCGCGGCGTCTACCACGACCCCAACGTGTGGGTGGTCCACCGCCTCGGGGAGGGGTAGGCGGCCCGGCCTACCGGGCGGCGTCGATCTGCGCGCTCGCCGTCATGTTCCAGCGCAGGCCCACGGGCACGGCCCCGGTCGGCTCGAGGACCACGGTGTAGACGATGTCGCCGGCCGACGACTCGCCGAACGGGGCGATCGATGCCACCTTGGCCGGGATCTCCACGTCCTCGAAGGCATCGACGGTGATCGTCGCGTTCGCGCCCACGTCCAGGCGCCCGATCGCGGCCTCGTCGAGATCGATGGTCTCGAACCGCCAGCCAGCCGGGTCCGCGACCCGGACCACAGGCGCCGCCGCGGAGACGGTCTCGCCGGCCGCGGCGTCGAGCGAGGCCACGACGCCGGCGAACGGCGCGGTCATCGTCAGGTCGTCGAGCGAAGCCTTGGCCGCCGCGACCGAAGAATCCGCACGCTGGGCGTCGGCCTTCGCCGCTTCGACGCCGGCCTTCGCACCATCCGCGCCCGATCGCGCCGCGTCCAGCTGCGCGCGCGCCACATCGAGGCCCGCCTCGGCACGGGCGACCTCGGCGTTCGCGGCCCGTCGCGCGGTGCCGCCCGACGGCGTCCCGTCGCGGGTCGCGTCGGCGACGTCGACCGCCTTCCTCGCCTGCTCGACCCCGGAGCGCGCGACATCGACCTGCGCTGATGCCTGCCCGGCCGCCGCCTCGGCCTGGGTCACGGCCGCAGCGGCCGCCGTCGCCGAAGCCTCCGCCTCGGACACCGCCGCCCGCGCCTGCACGTCGTCGAGGCGGAGCAGCGCCTGGCCGGCGGTCACGGATTCGCCCTCGGTAACCAGCACCTCGGCAACCACACCGCCGCCGCCGGGCGCCGCGAGCTCGACGTGCTTGATCGGCACCGCGCGTGTGTCGGCGGCCACCGTCGTGGACTCCGCGACG
>DATDJA010000252.1:0-2243 GCA_036520795.1 Candidatus Limnocylindrales bacterium | reverse complement strand
GCCACTGTTGGTGTCCGTGGTTTCGCCGACCGTGAGCTCCGTGCCGACCGCGAGGAGCTCCGCCGTGACGATCGCCCGCGCGGTCGGAGCAGGTGCCTGAGAGGCCGCACCATCGGTCATCGTGCGAGCGTACTCGACGGGTTGGACGCCGGCGCGCTGCTATGATCATGGACGGTCCCCCGAACGAAACGCCCACCCCGCGGAGGACGACCGCTGGATCCCCAACAGCCCAACCCGGACCCTGCCCGGCCCGCCCCCGAGGCGCCGTCCGGCCTGATGGCCCAGCTCGCAGCGACACGCGCGGCGGCCATCCGGGTCATTCGCGCGCACATCGAGCTCGCCAAGGCCGAGGCGAACGAGATCAAGGGCGAGATCCTCAGGGCGATCGCCCTGGGCAGCCTCGCGGCCGCCTGCCTCGTCCTCATCGCCTTCCTCCTCCCCATCGGCCTGTTCCTGTTCTTCGGGGAGTGGCTGTTCGGCTCGCTCGGCTGGGGCGTCCTCCACGGCACGGAGTTCCTCGTCGCCGTCGCGGTGTTCGCCGTCCTGGCCGCATTGCGTTCGTCCGGGCTCGGCAGGGCGCTCGCGATCGCGTTCGCCGTCGGCCTGATCGTGAGCATCGTGTTCGGCACGAACATCCTCAACACCGCCTACCGCCAGATCGCGACGGCGTTTCCGCCGCAGGTCGACGCCGGCGACATCGCGTTGGGTATCGGGGCTGCGATCGGCGCGGCCGTGGTCGGCATCGTCGGGGCGATCCTCGGGGCCAGGGCCGGCTCCCTCGGGACCGCGTTTGCGGGCCTGTTCGCAGGTGCGCTGGTCGGCGCCCTGATCGGTGCGTTCGTGGGTGGCTTGTACCGGCTCGCGCTCAACCCCGACAGCCGGCCGATGATCGTGGGCCTGATCATCTGGGCCCTCGCTGCGGCGGTGATCGGGATCATCATCGGTTCGCGCTACGGTGCGCGCGGAGCTCTCGCGGGCCTCGGCGTGGGGCTCGTCGCGGGCGGCGCGCTGGGCGCGTTCACCGCGATCACGTTCACCTGGCATGTCGCGATCGCCATCGGAATCGCGATGTTCTTCGCCCTGGCGACGGCCCTGGCCGGTGCATTCGCCGCCAACGGCGGGATCGACGTCGAGGCGCTGAAGGCGAGGTACATCCCACAGGCCACCATCGACACGACGAAGGAGACGATCGAATGGGCACAGGCACGGATGCCCGGCGGTCGCCGGCCGTGACCGAGCCCACGGCAACCGGCGTGCCCTACCCGGTGGATCCGGACGCCGCCGGGGCGGCGGCGGCGCTCGAGCTGCTGGCCACGCGCGCCGAGGTGCTGGCGGCGCGGGCGGAGGTGCGCGCGTCGCGCGAGGGGCTGGAGGACGAGCTCGAGCGTCTCGAGGCGGCCGCGCGGGCCGCGGTCGACGTCAAGGCCAAGATCAAACGCAATCCGGGCAAGGCGGCTGGCGCCCTGGCCGGTGTCGGCTTCCTTGCGGTCGGCGGCCCGGGGAGAGTCTTCCGTGGCACCCGCAGGGCCATCTTCGGAAAGCCTGAACCGTTGCCGAAGGCCATGCTGCCGGACGAGATCGAGAAGGCCCTCAAGGCACTCGGGCCGGACGGGACCAAGGTTCGCGGCGCGCTGGAGCGGAACTTCGCGGCCTACCTCGAGCAGTCGGCCCCGGAGCGGAAGGGTCGGGACCTGAAGTCGACCCTCGCGTTCCTGCTCCTGCCGACTGCGCGTGTGGTGATCCTGCGTTTCGGGCGTCAGTTCATCGAGGAGGCGCTCTCGACCAAGGGCGGTTTCGACGAGCAGCTGGCCAAGGTCAAGGCGCGACGCGGCGCCGGGGGCGACACCCCGCTGAAGTGACCCGGGGTCCGCACCCTGTGCGAGACTTCGCACGGGCGAGTGGCGGAATGGCAGACGCGCCGGCCTTAGGAGCCGGTGCCCCGTGAGGGGCGTGTCGGTTCGACCCCGACCTCGCCTACCAAGGTCACTGCCCGGGCTCGCACCCTCGACCCACCCTATACTCGCGGTCCGATGCGAGTGACTGCGACCCCCGCCCCCAAGAGCTCCGTCCTCCTCGAGATCGAGGTCCCCGCCGACCAGCTGGACCGCGCCGTCCGCGACGCCGTCGGTCGCCTGTCGCGCCGGACTCGCGTCGCCGGCTTCCGCCCGGGGAAGGCGCCTCGGCCGATCCTCGAGCGCGTCCTGGGACCCGGCGCCGTCCTCGACGAGGCCGTCGAGCACCTC
>DATDJA010000251.1:0-9861 GCA_036520795.1 Candidatus Limnocylindrales bacterium | reverse complement strand
CTGCTCGTCGGCTACCTCGCCAACAACGTCCTGCCGGCGCGCCTGGGCGAGGTCGTCCGGGCCCACGACCTGGGCCGCCGCACCACGATCTCGCGATCGGCGATCCTCGGCACCATCGTCATCGAGCGCGTGGTCGACACGTTCGTCGTCGTCGCCATCGCCTCGATCGCGATCCTCGTGCTGTCCGTGCGCGGAATCGTCGCCTCGGCGGTGCTCGCGGGGCTCGCGGTGACCGCCCTGCTCGTCGTCGGTGTCGCGGCCGGCATCGCCGCGCACCGGTTGCCGGGGGCATCCCGGGTGGCCGCGTTCCTCGACCGCTGGCCGCGGATCCGCGCCGCGCTGACCCGCCTGCGCGAGGGCCTCGCCGTCGCCAGCAACGCGCGGGTCGTCGGCATCGCGGTGATCCTGTCGCTCGCGTCCTGGTCGTGCACGGTGCTCGCGTTCGCCGCCGCGGCCCAGGCGGTGGGCGTCGAGCCGACGATCGGGCAGGCCGCGTTGCTGGCCGCAGGCACGAACCTCGCGACGGCGATCCCAGCGGGGCCGGGCTACGTCGGCACGTTCGAGCTTGCGGTGATCACGATCGCGGGGTCGGTCGGCATCGACCAGACGTCCGCCCTTGCGTTCGGGCTGCTGGTCCACCTGGCGACGCTGCTGGTGACCTCGATCGGCGGCGCGATCGTGCTGATCTTCGGCGGTCGCGGGCGGCGGCCCGAGGCGGACGAGGAGGCCGCGCCGGCCGGGTGACAGCGAAAGGCCCCGGCGGTGCCGGGGCCTCGGTGCGTGGCGAGGGTCGTTGACCCGGGCGCGTTACGGCGCCGGATTCGCCAAGTCGCTGAGGTTGGTGAGGGAGTACTGGGTCGCCGTGTCCGTGGTGACGGCGAACCCGTTCTGATCGGTGGCTGACGCCGGCTCGAGCGCGACGAGGCCGAGGGCCGCGAGGTGCTCGTTGAGCTTGGCGACGTTCGCCGTCGCGTCGGTGGTCGCCTCGCCGGCACTCTTGTTCACGTACTCGAGCGCCGTCGCCGCATACTCGACGAGGAGGTCGATGTCCCCCTTCTCGAGCGCCGGGAACACGACCTCGCGGGCGCCGAGCTGGAACTTGCGCTCGACGGTGAAGCCGTTGGCCTCGAGGACCTGGGCGAACACTTCAGCCAGGACCTCCTGCTCGTAGAAGTTCGCGGACCCGACGGTGATGTCCTGGCCCCGGCTTGGGACGGCCGTCGCCGGCAGGAGCTCGTTGTCGGTGAGCCACTGCGTCGCGGCCTCCGCGGAGGTCTGGCCATCGACGGTGACCGCCTTGTTGAGGGCCGTCAGCTCGCTCTGGGTGACCTTCGCGGTCGCCGAGTTGAGCAGGGTCGCGACATCGGGATTGGCATCGACAATCGCCTTGCTCAGAACCGGCACCAGGTTGTCCGCGAGCTGGAGCTTCTTGTCGTCCTGGAGCAGGACGAAGCCGTTGGTCGCGTACGCGGGGTCCGAGGTCAGCAGCATGCCGACCTGGACGTCGCCGTTCTTGAGCGCCTCGACGGTCAGGGGTCCGGCCACGTCGAGCGGCTTGAACTCCTTGAACGTGATCCCGTACGTCTTCTCCAGCCCCTGCTGGCAGAACGGACGCGTTGGACATTCGGGGGGGCCACCCAGCACGAGCTGGCTGGCGATCGACGGGCCCGCGCTCGCGGGCTCGCTGGCGGGCTCGCTCGCCGGCGCAACGCTGGCCGGTGTCGAGGCGCCGGCCGAGGTGGCGGCCGGTGTTGAGCTGCTCCCACCCGACGCGCACGCGCTGACGAGCAGCACGAGCGACGTCGCCCCGAGGGCAGCCATGCGGGTCATCCGCATTGGGTCCTCCTTCTGTGACTCCCGCACCGCAACGCGCGGTGATCGGGCCCCGAGATGCTACCTGCTGTTCGTGTTCGGACCTGACAGGAATTCGGTTCGACTCGGGGTCCCCCGCGTTACAACCGCGTGACGGTCAGCTCGGCGTGGGAGCCGCGACCTCCGCCGGTCGCTCCGAGCCCGCGTCGAGGACGGCACGCAGTCCGGGCGACGTCGCGCGGTGCTCGAGGATCGTCATGAACCGCTCGGTCAGGATCGCAAGCAACGCGACCAGGATCGCCCCGCCGACGAGCATCGGCGTGTTCTGCTGGGCGAAGCCGTCGACGATGAACCGGCCCAGCGCCCCGCCGGCCACCAGGGCCGCGAGCGTGGCCGTCGCCACCACCTGCACGGACGCGATGCGGACCCCGGCGAGGATCACCGGCAACGCCAGCGGCAGCTCGACCCCGCGCAGGATCTGGCGCTCCCGCATACCCATGCCGCGGCCGGCCTCGACCAGGTCCCGGTCGACGCCCTGAAGGCCGGCATAGGTGTTGGTGAGGATCGGCGGCAGCGACAGCAGCACCAGCGCCGCCAGCGCGTTGAAGAACCCGATCCCGAGCAGCGGGACGAAAATCACGAGCAGCGCGTAGGACGGGATCGCGCGGCCCAGGTTGCCTATGGCCACGGCGGCGCCCGCGCCCTTGCCGGTGTGCCCGATGAACAGCCCGACCGGGATCGCGATCAGGCAGCCGATGAGGATGGCGAGGCCGGCGAGCACGAGGTGCTCCAGCATCCGATTCGGGATGCCGCTCGTCCCCGACCAGTTCGCGGGATCGGTGAACCAGCCGATGACCTCCATCAGCGACTGCCCCGACGAGCCCACGGCGTGAGCAGGCGCCCGGCGAACCCGAGGCCGCCGTCGGCCACGATCGCGAGCACGATCATCACGATGAGGGCGGCGTACACGATGCCCCAGTTGCGCAGGTTGAAGCCCCGCAGCAGGACCTGGCCGAGGCCGCCCTCGCCGATCACGGCCGTCACCATCACCAGACCGATGGTGGTCACGGTGGCGATCCGCAGACCGGCGATGATCAGCGGCATCGCCAGCGGGAGCTCGACCCGCAGCAGCCGCTGCGTCCGCGTGTGCCCAAGCCCGTCGGCGGCCTCGATGATGTCGGGCGAGATGCCGTCGAGGCCCTGGAGCGTGTTCCGGACCAGGATCAGCAGCGTGTACGAGATCAGCCCGATCTCGGCCGACAGCAGCGACAGCCCGGTGATCGGGACGAGGACCGCGAACAGGGCGAGGCTCGGGATCGTGTACAGGATCCCGGCGCCGGCGATGATGGGGCCGCCGAGGCGCCGCCAGCGGACGATCAGCAGCGTCAGGATCAGGCTCAGCGTGAACCCGACGCCGATCGCGATCGCCGTGAGCACGACGTGGTCGACGAGTCCGTCGGCGAGTTGGCCGCCGTAGCGGCGCAGGAACTCCGGCACTCATCCCTCCCCGGAGACGGCCGCCAGGTCCACGGCGGTGACCGGGCCGTCGACGGCGTCGAACGGCCGCGCGGTATCGCGCATGTAGGCGGCGATCTGGTCCACGTTCACGAGCCCGCGGTAGACGCCGTGGCGATCGACGACGACCCCGGCCTGGACGTCACGGTCGAGCAGCATCGACAACGTGTCCTTGAGCGTTGTCCGCCGGTCGAGGAGCGGCGACGTGGTCTCGACCAGGTCCGCCTCCAGCACGCCATCGCCCGGGATCCGCCCCTGGCCCACCCAGCCCAGCGGTCGTCCGTCGGCATCGAGCAGGAGGAGGTAGGCGAACGGGTCCGCGAGGGTTCTTCGCCGGGCATCGGCCGCATCGTCGCCCACTCGCGCCGTCACCGCCGGCGCGAGCTCGAGGTCGTTGACGCGGGTCAGCGACAGGCGCTTGAGCCCGCGGTCCGCGCCGACGAACCGGGCGACGAACGGCGAGGCGGGCGCGGCGAGGATCTCGGACGGCGGCCCGAACTGCTCGACGATCCCACCCGTCCGGAACACGGCGACGAGGTCGCCCATCTTGATGGCCTCGTCGATGTCGTGGGTGACGAACAGGATCGTCTTGGCCAGCTGCTCCTGGAGGCGCAGGAACTCGTTCTGGAGGCGCTCGCGCACGATGGGGTCGACGGCGCCGAACGGCTCGTCCATGAGCATGATCGGCGGGTCGGCGGCGAGCGCCCGGGCGACGCCGACGCGCTGCCGTTCGCCGCCGGACAGCTGCGCGGGGTAGCGGCCCGCGTAGCTCGCGGGGTCCAGGCCCACCAGGGCGAGGAGCTCTTCTGCCCGCTCGTGCCGGCGGGCCTTCGACCAGCCGAGCAGGCGTGGGACCGTCTCCACGTTCTCGCCGATCGTCTGGTGGGGGAACAGGCCGGTCTGCTGGATCACGTACCCGATCCCGCGGCGCAGGTCCGTCACGTTGCGCGTTGCCGCATCCACGCCGTCGATCAGGATCCGGCCCGAGGTCGGCTCGATCAGCCGGTTGACCATCTTGAGCGACGTCGTCTTGCCGCAGCCCGAGGGACCGACGAGGACGCAGATCTTCCCGGCCGGGACGGTGAGCGAGAGGTCGTTGACCGCGCCCGGCGTGCCCTGTTTCGAAGCGCCCGAGCCGTAGACCTTGGTGACGTGCTCGAACTCGACGGTCGCGGCCCGGGACGTCGAGGCGCTGGTCATCGGCGGTCGCGCCGCGGGGTCAGCCGCGGTCGACGAGCGGCTTCACCTGGCCGATGAACCGCTCGAGCGTCTCGTCGTCGTACGGGGCCGGCTGCTCCGTGATCGCGGTCGTGAACCCGAGCTCCACGTACGGCGCCAGGCGCTCGGCGAGCTGCTCGGGGGTTCCGTTCCAGAACGTCGAGTCGTCCTCGACGTTCGCGAGCGGCGTCCGGTTGTGCTCCATCGCAGCCTTCCAGACGCGGACCGCCTCGGCCTCGGAGTCCCGAATCGTCACCTTGCAGCCGAGCGTGAACTCGATCTCGGACGGATCGCGCCCGACGTCCTCGCAGTGCTGCTTCAGGACCCCGACCTTGTGGGTGATGAAGTCGAGCGGCCCCATGCCGTTCCACAGGTCGGCGTACTTCGCGACCGTTCGCAGGGTCTTTTTCTCGCCGCTGCCGCCGATCATGATCGGCAGGTGGGCCTGCACCGGTGTGGGTGCGTGGCGCAGATCGTTGAACTGGTAGTGGCCGCCCGGCGCCGAGGTCACGGACTTGCCGTCGAGCAGGTCACGGCAGGCGCCCACGGCCTCGTCGAGCCAGTCGAGCCGCTGCCCGAAGCCGGTCCCGAAGTCGATCCCGTGGGCCGTGTGCTCGGGCTCCATCCAGGCCCCGCCGAGGCCCAAGATCGCGCGCCCGCCAGAGATATGGTCGAGTGTCGAGGCGAGCTTGGCCGCGAGGCCCGGGTTACGGAACGTGTTGGCGCCGACGAGCAGGCCCAGCTGCGTCTTCTCCGTCGCGACGGCGGCCGCGGACAGGCTCGCCCAGCCCTCGAAGATCGGCTGGTACGGGTCGCCGAAGATCGCGTAGAGGTGGTCCCACGCCCAGAGGTGCGAGTACCCGAGCTTGTCGACCTTGCGGACGGCGTCGAGGTATGACGGCCAGTCGGTGGCCTGGTTCCAGAGGAGGACGCCCAGCTTCACATCGTGCATGCGGCTATCGTCGCACGCCCGATGGTCACACGGGGAGGGTCGCCAGGTCGCCTTCGACGACGGTGCGGTCCTCCGGCTCGGCGATCGCCTGCAGGGCGACCGCGGCCTTGGCCTTCCATTCGGCTGCCCCGGCGAGATCGCCGCCGATCGCGAGGGCGCGGGCCATGGCCTCGTACGCCGACGGCGCGTCCCAGTCCTCGATGCCCTCGCCGCCACCCTCGACGATGTCGACGCACCGGCGGGCGTGGTAGAGCGCGGGCTCCGGGCGGCCGAGGACGGCGTAGACGCGGGAACACATCCAATGGCCGCGCGACTGGTTGGCGACGTGCCCCACCTGCCGCCAGTGCCAGGCCGACGCATGGGCGGTCGCGATCAGCTCGTCGTCCTGGTCGAGGGTCCGGTCCTCGACCTCCATCAGGTCCCAGCAGCGGTTGTACAGGCCGGCACCGAGGGCGCGGTTCAGCTCGGGGGCAAGCTCGGGGGGCGGGGGAGGGGTCGGCACGGGGATCTCCTTCGTGGCTGGATCGGGGTTCGGGTTGGTGGCGGCGAGGACGCTGAGGCGGTGCAGGGCGCGCTGCAGCCGCGCGGTGCGTGCCTCGAGGCGGACGCGTTCGTCGCGCAGGATCGAGCCACGGTCAGTGGCATCGTCGGCGTCGAGGAGCGCGCGGATCGCCGGCAGTGACAGCTCGAGGTCGCGGAGGGCCGCGATCGCCCTCGCCGTCGCGACCTGGTCGCGCCGGTAGCGCCGGTAGCCGGTAGCCGGGTCGACATCGGCGGGCGCGAGTACGCCCTCCTCGTCGTAGTGCCGGAGGGCGCCGATCGAGAGCCCGGTCAGCCGCGCGAAGCGCCCGATGGGCAGCAGGTCGTCGTCCATGCGCAGATCGTGAACCCTCGACCTACCCGAGAGTCAAGGGCGAATTTTCGCCCCGCCCCCGCAGCACGCCCACGGCGTGTCGAGCGCGACGCGTTGCCCGTGTGCCCAGTCGCTCCACGCATGGGCTGAGCACAGCGATCGGCCTATCGATCCGAGGCCCCGGGCCGGTCCGCTCCTGTGGCGCGCACCGGGGCGCTTCCAGTCGCTGGATGCATGAGCGGCCGGACAAAGGGCGATGCACGGCCGCGAGACGCGCGCGACAGGATCCTTGGCGCACCGGCTGTGCGGGGGCGAGAAATGGAGCGACTACGCGGGGTGGGAAGCAGCCCGGGCGAGCGACCCTCAGGCGTTGTCCAGCTCGCGCGAGATCGCGCGGAGGATGAACCTGGCGGCTTCGGCCGACTTCCCGCCCAGCTTCTGGCCGTCGTCCTGCTCCAGCGCGAGGGACAGGTCCGCGAGCATCCCGTCGAGCGCCGGCGTCTTCACGAGGGCTCCCGACGTGAACGCGGCGTCCAGCCCGTCCGCCGCGATGCGTGCGTTCTCGACCGCGTGGCCCTTCGCGTCCATCTGTTCGCGGAAGGCCGCGCGCGCTGCATCCGCCGCGGGACCCGTGCTGGGCATCCGGGCCCCTAGCCCGTGTTCTCGACCGGGACGCCCTCGCGCTCGGGGATCGATCGCCCATCCGCGATCGCGCGCTCCTCCCAGCGCGTCCGGCGCCACTCCGGCTCGAGCACGCTCATGTGAAGCTCGTCCCACCATCGGCCGTCGCGCCAGATCGCCTCGCGGGCACGGCCCTCGGTCACGAACCCGACCCGCAGGTAGGCCCGGATCGCCCGCTCGTTGAACGCGAACACCGACAGGGCCACGCGGTGGAGCCCGAGCGTCGAGAACGCGTGGTCGACCATCAGCCGCGTCGCCTCGCTGCCGTACCCGTGGCCCCAGGCATCGCGTTCGCCGATCGTGATGTGGAACATCGCGGACCCGTTGTCGCCGTCGAGCTGCGAGAACGCACACGACCCGATGAGCCGGTTCGTGTCCCGGACGTGAATCCCCATGGCCATGGAATCGGGCCCCAGCGAGCGCATCGTGAAGAAGCGCTCGACCTCCTCGGCGCGCATGGGGCCGTCCTGGTAGCGGGTCAGCCGGGCGACCTCGGGATCCTGATACCAGCGCATGAAGTCACGCAGGTTCTCACGAACGTGCCTGCGCAGGATGACGAGATCACCGTCTAGGTGATCCGGGAACCACCGGCGATGGAGCATCACTCGAACCCTATACCATCGCGATCATGCGCCGCTGGACCGAGATCGCCGAGCGCGTCGCCGCAACGACCAAGACCTCGGAGAAGACGGCGATCCTGGCGGGCTACCTGGCGGGCCTTTCCGACGCCGAGCTGCCGATCGCGGCCGTCTTCCTGACCGGCCGCCCGTTCCCCGAGGCCGACCAGCGTTCGATCGGCGTGGGTTGGTCGGGTCTCGGCGGATCGGTGCTCCGGGTGGCCGGGGCGGACCCCGAGGCCATGCGCCGCGCCTACGACCGCTCGTCCGACGTCGCGATCGCCGTCGGGGAGGTGTTGACGGAAGCCGGCCACGCCCCGGACCCGGCGAACGAGCCGACGCTCCCCGAGACCCAGGCCACCTTCGAGGCGGTCGAGGCGGCCCAGGGCACAGCGGCGAAGGCGGCGCTCCTCGACGCCCTGCTGGCGCGATCCTCCCCACTGACCGCCACCGGGATCGTGAAGGTCCTGAGCGGCGAGCTCCGCATCGGCCTCCGCGAGGGCCTGCTGGAGGCGGCGATCGCGAAAGCCTTCGACCGCCCGCTCGACGCCGTCAAGCGCGCGGGCATGCTGACCGGCGACGTCGGCCGCACGGCGCTGCTGGCGAAGGCGGACCGCCTGGCCGAGGCCGCGCTGGCGATGTTTCACCCCCTCAAGTTCATGCTCGCGTCGCCCGCCGAGGACGCCGCCGAGATCATCGGCCGGCTCGGCCCCACGGTCTGGGTCGAGGACAAGTACGACGGCATCCGGGCCCAGCTGCATCGCTCCGGCGGCGAGGTCCGGCTGTACTCGCGCGACCTGCACGACATCAGCGGCCAGTTCCCCGAGGTGATCGCCGGCGCGAGGGAGCTACGTTGGGCGGGCATCCTCGACGGCGAGCTGCTCGCCTGGAAGGACGGCGTCGTGCTGCCGTTCCTGCAGCTCCAGGCGCGCCTCGGCCGCAAGAACCCGTCGGCGAAGATCCTCGCGGAGATCCCCGTGATCTTCGTCGCCTGGGACGCGCTCGGGCTGGACACGGACGGGGACGGGGACCCGGACGGGACGGTGATCCCGCTGCTCGAGGAGCCGCTCACCGAGCGCCGTCGCCGCCTGGAGGCGCTCGACCTCCCGCTCGCCAGCGAGGGCGGCACGTTCGCCCTCAGCTACCTCGCATCGGTCGACTCGGTGGACGGGCTCGAGGAGGCGTTCGCGCAGGCCCGCGCCCGGCGCAACGAGGGGCTGATGGTCAAGGATCCGGACAGCCGGTACTCCCCGGGCCGGCGCGGCCTCGGCTGGCTGAAGATGAAGAAGGCGCTCGCGACGCTCGACTGCGTGGTGGTGGGGGTCGAGGTCGGCCATGGCAAGCGCCACGGGGTGCTGTCGGACTACACGTTCGCCGTGCGCGACGACGAGACGGGCGCCCTCGTCACCATCGGCAAGGCCTACAGCGGCCTGACCGATGCCGAGATCGCCGAGATGACCCGCTGGTTCGAGGCCCACACCATCGCGACCTACGGCCGCTACCGCCAGGTCGAGCCGACGATCGTCGTGGAGATCGCGTTCGACGTGATCATGCGCTCGGCGCGCCACAAGTCGGGCTTCGCCCTCCGGTTCCCACGCATCGCGCAGCTGCGCACCGACAAGCCCGCCGACGAGATCGACACCCTGGCCACCGTCACCCGCCTGTACGAGGGCCTCCAGCACGGCGCCGAGCACCTCGTCACCGCCGGCGCGCGTCGCTAGCGCCGTATGCTGCGCGAGCGGGCAGGCGCGCGGACGAAAGGATGGAGGGACACGTGTATTCGTCGTTCAGAGACGAGACCCCGGTCGAGCTGATCCTCTACACGGACGCGCTGATGACGCGCGGGCTTGTGCGCACCAGCCAGCATCGGGTCACCGACGTCCTCAACCACAACGACGAGGCGTTCCTGATCCTCGAGGACGTGACCGTCGAGGACCTCGGCAACCGGGGCGAGACCACGCGGGTCGACTACGCGCAGGTGAACCTCGACGCCGTGCTGTTCGCCGTCTCGAACGCCGACGTGCCGAGCATGCCGGAGCTCCGGACGCCGAAGGAGGCAACCGAGGCGGTCATCTCGGTGCCGCCGTTCAAGATCGTGGGCACGATCCACCTCCTGCCGACACAGGGCAACCTCCGCCACGGCCTCACCGAACTGACCGGCCGATTCCTGCCCGTGACCGGGGCGACGTTCTGGTCGGACCCGCTGGGCGAGG
>DATDJA010000250.1:0-4198 GCA_036520795.1 Candidatus Limnocylindrales bacterium | reverse complement strand
GGTGTCGCCTGCGCGATCTCGACCAGGGCGTCGAGCTCGGGACTGCTGACCTCGTACAGGTCCCGGAGCGAGGCGTGGCTGGCGTAGAACAGGCGCCCGACCTCGTCGAGGTCGCCTGCCTCGAACGCCGCGATCGCGGCGAGGACCCGGGCGTTCTCCTCGACGATGTGCTCGGCTCGGCGCGCCGGGACGTGGTCAAGGCGACCGCGGACCTCGGCGAGCATCGCGGGCGTGACGTCGCGCAGGGACGTGACCTCGGGATGGATCGCGGCGATCGCCACCACGGCCGCCTCGCACTGGGCACGGCGCTCGTTGTAGGCGGAGGTCTCGAGCCTGCGCGGCGAGCCGGAGTGGCAGGCGACGAGCGTGACGTCGTCGAGCGGCAGCGGGATCGTCCGGTGCTCGAGGGACCGGCAGTCGAGCAGGAGCGCCCTATGCGGTTCGCCGAAGATCGACGCGAACTGGTCCATGATCCCGTTGTTGAGTCCGATGTAGCCGTTCTCGGAGCGCTTGACGACGTGGACGAGGTCCATCGAGTCGAACGGCGGCCGGTCACCGCCCGACAGCGCCCAGGCTGAGACGACCTCGATCGCCGCCGACGACGACAGGCCGGCGCCCTGCGGAAGATCCGACGCCAGCAGGCCGCGGAACCCCCGCGGGGCCGCGCCGGTCGCCGCCATCGCCCACGCCATGCCCGCCACGTAGTCGAGCCAGGACCCCCGTCGCGCACCCACCGCGCCGGCCTCGAAGGTGCCCGTCTCCCCCGTCGCCGCCAGGGTCAGCTCGACCCGCCCGTCGTCGGTCGGGACGAGGGCGATGGAGATCCCGAGGTCGATGGCGACGGGGAGCACGAACCCGTCGTTGTAGTCGGTGTGCTCACCGATCAGGTTGACCCGGCCAGGCGCGTGCACGACACGGATGGCCGCGGGATCGGCGGCGGCCAGCGGGTCGCGGGCGATCAGCGCGTCGCGCAGCGCGGCGGGGTCGCGGGCGAGAATTGCCTCGGTCGTGGGGTCCGACGTCATGCTGTGGTGAGCGTATCGAGCCTCCGTGCCTGTGGGGCAACAGAATCGGCCCGAAGCCCGCTCGACCCCCTGCAACGGGCCCATCCGTGCCTCCCAGGCACGATCCGGGGCTGTGGCTCGCTCCACGGGCGCCTATGTGGCCCTTCGGCCTGAATTCCGTGTCCGGCAGGCACGACCGCCGCGGGATGGGTAGTCGAACCGGCAGTCCCGGGCGGCGCTCGAATGTCGAGATCGCTCGAGATCTGCAACGATCGGTGGTGCCGGTCGAATCACATCTCAATCGGGCGATGCAGAAGCTCGGCATCAGCCGCCGTCCGGGCTCACCGCACGATGCAGTAGCCGAGGATGGAAGTGCATCTGGACTGGCTGGTCGAGACGCAGCGAGGAGACACATGATTATCGTCCGAATCCGCCGATTGATCGCCGTCCTCGCGACTGCCTTCGTGGTGGGTGCGTGCGCCGCCGGCACGCCATCGCCGTCGCCGACGTCGGAGCCCAGCGCCACGGCCGGCGGCCCCATCGCAGCGCCCGCCGTCGTGACGTTCGAGGTGGCGGAGCAGGGCACGTTCAAGGTCGAGCTGCTCACCCAGGCGCTCGTGGATCACGCGCTGGCGCTCCAGGCCGGCACCACCGAGGACGGACGGATCCCGCTCGGGACGATCGAGGCCGGCGACGACGGCGTGAACGCACCCTGGACGTGGCACCTGGACCCGGCCACGTTCGAGTTCGTCGATATGGCCATCGAGGTGTGCGACGGACTCCCCTCGTACGTCGAGGACAAGACGCTGACCTCGCCGACGTACTGCCCATGGTCGGCGACGGTGATCGACGTCAGCCCGCGGCAGGTGCCAACGTCGCTCGCGATGCCGGTGTCGAGTCGTCCCACCCATCCGACGGCAGGCTTCGAGGCCGCATCATGACCCCTGAGCACCGATGCGAGGAGAGCACGCCCTGCTGACAGACTCCGACGTTCTGGTGAATCCGCTCGTAGCCACGGCCACGAGTCCTGATCTCGGCTCGATCGTCCTCATCCTGCTCGCGTCGACGCTCGGCGCGCTGCTCTCCCGAGTGAACCGGAGAGTCGTCCTCCCGACGGTGATCCTCGAGATCGGGCTCGGGATCCTCATCGGGCCCCAGGTGCTCGACTGGGCGCAGGTCGACTCCTACAGCCAACTGCTCGCAGACTTCGGTCTGTCGTTGCTGTTCTTCTTCGCAGGCCTCGAGGTCATCAAGCACCGGGTTCCCACGAAGGACCTCAGGCGCGGGACGCTCGGCTGGGCGCTGTCGCTCGCAATCGCGCTCGGCCTGTGCCTCGTGCTGCAACGAGCCGGCCTCGACGCGGAGTGGTGGCTGCTCGCGGTCGCACTCGCAACGACGTCACTCGGGACGCTCGTGCCGATCCTCTCCGACGCTGGCGTCCTGCGGACTCCGCTCGGCGTCGCCGTGCTCGGCACCGGGGTCGCCGGCGAGTTCTGGCCGATCATCGTCATCTCGGTCTTCATCACGAGCACCTACGGCGCTGCGGCCGAAGTCGCCCTTCTCATCGGGTTCGGCGCGCTCGTCATGCTCGCTGTGGGCATCGCACTCCGAGCACGTCCCCCACTCGCGCTACGCATCCTGCGGGAGACCTTGTATACGACCGGTCAGGTCGGAGTCCGCGCGTCCCTCTTCCTCATCGCAGCTCTCGTGCTCGTCTCGACGGATGCGGGCTTCGACTTCGTCCTCGGCGCGTTCGCGGCAGGTCTCATCATCGGCCTCGTCCTTGACTCCCCCACCGGGGAAGTGGTCCGCCTGAAGCTGGAAGGGCTCGGCTACGGCTGCTTCATCCCGGTCTACTTCGTGGTGACCGGGATGGCGTTCGACCTGGACAGCTTCCTCAGTGCGAAGGGCATCGGCCTCGCGCTGCTCTTCCTCGGGCTGCTCTTCGTCATCCGCGGCGTCCCCGCCCTGCTCTGGCGCGGCGGCCTGCGGCGGTCCGAGGTTGCCAGCCTGGCCCTGTTCGGGGCAACCGGCCTGCCGCTGATCGTCGCTATCGTCGGAATCGGCGTCAGCGAGGGCGCGATGTCCAACGCGGTCGGGGCGTCGGTCATTGCGGCAGGGATGCTCTCCGTCCTGGTCTTCCCCGTCATCGGGACGCGGCTCGCGGACCGTCACGCTGCGGCGGGTGGCGGCTCGACGTAGCGCTTCGCGCCCCGGCGCGGGAACGCCAGCCAGCCCGCGATCGCGCCCGCGATCCCGAACAGCGCCGAGATCCCGAACAGCGCCTCGGGGCCCTGGTTCGCGTACAGCAGGCCGCCCACGACGTTGGCTACGAACGCGGCCAGGCCCGCGGTCGTCAGCGAGATCAGTGCCTGGCCGGAGCCCTGGAGCCGGGGCGGCAGCAGCGTCTGGATCGCCATCACGCTCGCGATCCACAGGCCTGAGTAGCCGGCACCGGAGATCAGCCGCGAGGCGATGATCGCGACCGGCGAGGCGAGGACCGCCCACAGCAGGAACGCGACGGTGTACAGCAGGGACGAGACCGTGAACAGCGTCCGCAGCCCGATCCTGGGCACGAGGCGGCTCGCGAAGACCATCGCGCCGACCTCGGCCGCCGCTGCGACCGCCGACGACAGGGCGATCTCCGGCGGCCCGCCGCCCAGCGAGACGATCCGCAGCGACAGGAACGTGAACCCGGCGAACACGCCGACGTGTGCCAGGCCGACGGCGAGCAGCACCTTGGGCAGGGCCGGCTGGAGGGTGAGCACCTCGCGGATCGCGCCGCCGCGCCGCCCCGTCGTCAGACGCGCACGACCGAGGTCTGGCAGGCGGCCGGCCAGCACGGCGATCGCGATCGCGAACGCGACGAACAGGACCCCCGACGGCCAGTACCCGACCTGTCCGTAGAGCAGCCCGAAGGCGACGGCGGCGACGGTGAACGACCCGCTCGCGAACGCGCGCACCTTGCCGTACTGGCGGCCCGGATCGCGCATCGCGTTGACCGCCAGGGCGTCGGACAGCGGGCCGACCGCCCCGTTGCAGGCCGCGAACGCGACGTAGAACACGGCGACCGCCCCGAGCGGCAGCGGCAGCATGAACACCGCCAGCATCGCGGCGGCGCCGAGGATCGCGATCCGCAGCGCCCGGGCCCGGCCCAGGACGACGTCGCCGAGGTGGCCCCAGCCGGTGATCGA
>DATDJA010000249.1:0-2974 GCA_036520795.1 Candidatus Limnocylindrales bacterium | reverse complement strand
GACCACGCGTGAGCACGAGAAGGGTCGCGTCACATGCGTCGGCACCATCCCCGACTCGAGCTTTGCCAAGTCGCTCTTCCAGTGGCTAGCCACCGACCTCGTTCAACCCTGGTGCGAGCTGCCGGCCACGATGACCTCGACCGGCGCAGCGGCCGTCGACGGAACCGGGCTCCGAATCCTGCACAACTGGTCCTGGGATCCCGCCTCAGTATCCGTGCCCACCGAGGTGCACGACATTCTGAATGGGGAAACGTTCCACGCCCAAGATCACGTCCAACTCGGGCCCTGGGATGTTCGGGTACTTGCCGTGAGACAACCGTGACCGCCGACGGTCGGGCCGCCGCGGTCGGCGCCCGACGGCCCGGATCCGGCCCGCGACGAGACGGGCCGTCGCAGCGTGACAGCCGAGCCCGGCTAGTGGTAGGTCGGGATCTCCGCGTCCGAGCTCGGCAGCGACTGGAGCGGCACCGGCGCCGGCCGCGGGCAGCGGCTCGCGACGTCGACCCGACGACCGGTCCGGGCCGACTCCAGGAGCGATTCCATGACGTCCAGCACGTGGAACGCGAGGGCGCCACCGGCGCGCGGCTCCTCTCCGGCGGGGGTCGCCGCCAGGTCCGCGATCCCGTAGCCGCGCGAGCTGCGCTCGTACCCGGCGCTGATCGGGAGCGTGACCCAGCCGGTCCCGTCGAGCTCGCGCAGCTCGACGTCGCCGCGGAACAGGTTCGGGTCCGGCGCGATGAGCGACCCCAGCTCCCCGTGGATCTCGATCCGCGACGCCCTGGAGGCGACCGCGTCGAAGCTCATGACGAGCGTCGAGATCGCGCCCGACTCGTGGATCAGGGCGCCCGTCACGTGGCTGTCGACGGCGACCGGGACCGTCTCGCCGGCGCGCGCGCCCGAGCGGATCGCCCGCGTCCCGCGCGTGCGGCTCGCGGCGCCGATGGCGGCGACGACCGGGCCGAGGATCGTGACGAGGGCGGTCACGTAGTACGGCCCCATGTCCAGAAGCGGGCCGCCGCCGGGCTGGTAGTAGAAGTCGGGATCGGGGTGCCAGCGCTCATGGCCGGGCGTGACCATGGTCGCGGTCGCCGCGATCGGGGCCCCGATCCGTCCGTCGTCGACGGCCTTCCGGGCCGTCTGGATCCCCGTTCCCAGGACCGTGTCGGGCGCGCAGCCGACCTGCACGCCGGCCGCCCCGGCAGCCTCGAGGATCGAGCGCGCCTCCGCTGTCGTCGCTGCCAGCGGCTTCTCGCCGTAGACCGCCTTGCCCGCGGCGATCGCCTGGAGGGCGATGGCGGCGTGGGCCGCCGGGATCGTGAGGTTCAGGACGACATCCACCTCGGCATTCGCGAGGAGGTCGGCGACCGACATCGCGGGGATGCCCTCGGCCGCCTCGACCGCGGTGGCGCGGGCCGGGACGCGATCCGCCGCCGCCACGATCTCGATCGCGTCGAGCCGGCGGGCGGTGTCGAGGTACTGCCGGGCGATCGCGCCGCAACCGATCATCCCGATCCTCACCGGCCAGCCCACAGCAGCCCCCGCTCGATGACGGTGTGGACGGTGGGATGGGCGAGGACGTCGAGGCTGTGGCCGGGGGTGCAGACGAAGATCCGGCCCTTGCCCCAGCGCCGCGTCCAGATGGCGGGCGAGGTGATCTCGCGGTGCCACTCATCCCACGGCCGGACCTTCTGGGTCGTCGTCGCGAGGACGTCGAGATAGCGGTCCCAGAGCACCCAGTACTGCTCGGTGACCAGGTCGAAGTCCGCGAGGCCCCGGGTGATGGGGTGGTCGGCCGCGGCCGGCAGCAGGTTGACCGTGTACGGCACGTAGTTGTTCTCGGGTCCGTCGCCGGTGATCGTCGCCGGGTCCTTGCCCGGATGGCACGCGAACTGGGCGCCGATGAGCTGGAAGTAGTCGGACGAGTTGCGATACGAATCGGCGATCCCGCCATGCCAGCCCGCCATGCCGGTCCCGTTGGCGATCGCCGCGCGCAGGCCCGCAAGCTCGTCGCGGGCGATCGTCGCCATGGTGTTGCACTGCATGATCAGGTCGGTCCGCGCCATCAGGTCCGGATCGGCGTACGGCGCCGGCGAGTCGAAGATCCGGACCTCGTAGCCGTTCGCCTCGAGGTGCGGGATGAACAGGTCCGTCGCCTCGATGGGCGCGTGGCCGTCCCAGCCCCCGCGGACGACGATGGCGAGCTTCGATGGGGCATTCGGCATGCGGGACGCGATCTCCGTTCTAACGGTGGGATGGGCGGGCGACGCGATCCGCGGGTCCGAGCCGGGCGGCGCAAACCGGCGTCCGACACATTGTCTCCGCGGCGTGAGGGGCCCGCTGCGACCCGTTCGCGGGGGTTTCAAGTTCGCAGTGATCCGCGAGAACATGGAAGTCGAGTACTCGAGGATCGGAGGTCGACTCCACCAGGGCGAGCCGCACGAGCTGGCTGCTCAGGTCACCATCTCGTGGTGGGGAGTCCTCCGATCCCTACGGCTGGTAGGGATGGCTGGCGAGGAAGGATTCGAACCTTCGATCTCCTGATCCAGAGGACTCCCGACGTTCCTGCCGATGGTCGGTGCGATTTGGGCGTGGCGCGGACTCCGATTCGGTCGATCCGGCGGGCAATCAGGTTGAACATGCCGGACGGAGTCAGGTGAACGTCATTCGTTCAAGTAACTCCGGGCTCGACCGTATCGCGCCTGACCACGGTTGGGAAGGGGAGTGGTTCCCAACGTTCCCAATACTCCAGCGGGCCGAGCATCCGTTCACGAAAACGTGGTGACCACGTCGATGACCCGGCGATCAGGCTCCCGGCAGGACCGGCCCGATGGCGTCGAGGATGAGGTCGAGCCCAAACTCGAACTCGTCGGCGTAGTCGAAGCCGGACGCGAGCAGCTCACTGCCGACACGCGCGAGGTTCGGGTACGCATCCGCAGGCACCTGGGCGACCACCGCTGACAGCTCCTCGGCGTTG
>DATDJA010000248.1:0-4803 GCA_036520795.1 Candidatus Limnocylindrales bacterium | reverse complement strand
GTCAAGGAGCTGCGCGGGATCGGCATCCAGCCCGACGTCATCGTCCTGCGCTCGGACTCCGAGGTTCCCGACGAGATCCGCGAGAAGATCGCGCTGTTCACCGATGTCGACGTCGATGCGGTCATCCCCGCGGCCACCGCCGAGACGATCTACGAGGTGCCGCTCCAGTTCGAGGCCTTCGGCTTCGGGCGGCTCCTGGTCCGCGAGCTGGGCCTGGGTGACGCCGACGTGGTGCCGGATCTCGACGGCTGGCGGGCGCTGGTCGAACGAATCAAGGCCCCCAAGGCGACGCTCGAGATCGCGCTCGTCGGCAAGTACATCGAGCTGCCCGACGCCTACCTCTCGGTCACCGAGTCGCTCAAGCACGCAGCCTGGGCGAGCGGCGTGGATGCCAGGGTGCGCTGGGTCGACAGCGAGCAGCTGACGGCGGACAACGTCGCCGAGCGGCTCGACGGCGCGGCGGGCGTGCTCGTGCCCGGCGGCTTCGGCCACCGCGGGATCGAGGGCAAGGTCCTCGCCGCTCACTGGGCGCGCGAGCGCGGCGTGCCCTATCTCGGCCTGTGCCTCGGCCTCCAGTGCGCGGTGATCGAGTTCGCGCGCGAGATCATCGGCACCGGCGACGTCAACTCGACCGAGTTCGACATGTTCACGACCAACCCCGTCATCGACTTCATGCCCGACCAGCGCGACCTCGAGGACAAGGGCGGCACGATGCGCCTCGGCCTCTACCCGGCCAAGCTGCTGCCGGGGTCGAAGGCCCGCGCCGTCTACGGCCAGGAGGTCGTGTACGAGCGGCATCGCCACCGATTCGAGGTCAACAACCGCTACCGCCAGGTCCTCGAGGGCGCGGGCATGCTGCTGTCCGGGGTGTCGCCCGACGGCCGCCTGGTCGAGATCGTCGAGCTGCGCGACCACCCGTGGTTCGTGGCCAGCCAGTTCCACCCGGAGTTCAAGAGCCGGCCGGAGCGCCCGCACCCGCTGTTCGACGGGTTCGTCACCGCGGCGATCGCCGTGGGCGAGGGTCGGGAGCCGGTCTTCCACGCGCGCGAACCGCAGATCGAGCAGGGGCGCGAGCCGGACACCGGCGCGACGTCGGCGGATGCTATCGAGTCCATCCGCGGCGCCTGAGGTCGCTGGCCGACCCTCCCTGGCCGGACGTGCCGCCGGGGGGTTCGGCGCGTCGATCCTGGCGGGGGTCCTTCTCGGCGGCAGTGCCTGGTTCTCCGATCAGCTCGCCTGGCCCTACAGCCTCCTCGTCCCGACCAACGCAATCGGCGTCTGGGTCGGCGTCGCATTCGCGCTCGGCGCCTCAGCGCGGACGGTCCCAACCGGGGCGCTGCGCGGGCTCGTCGGGCTGCTGACGGCGGTGGCCGCCTACTACCTGCTGTTCGCGACCCTCGGCGCCGGGTATCGAGCGATCGGCGCCGGGCACGCGGCGACCGTATGGGGGCTGGTCGCCCTGGTCGCCGGACCCGTGATGGGGGGCGCCGGGGCGACATGGCGGCACCGGCGCGGCTGGCCGCGGGCGTTCGCGGTCGCGATCCTCAGCGCCGCGTTGCTCGCCGAGGGGGTCATGTTCGGGCTCGGGCGTCTCGCGCACCTGGACCAGATCGCCGCCGATCCCGGTGCGCTCCTTTACGGGATCGAGATCGTCATCGGGGCGGCCCTCCCGGGACTGCTCCTGGGGGCCGGCGAGCGCCTGCGCGGGTACGGCCTGACGGTCGCGCTCGGGGCGGCCGGCGCGTTGGCGATCGGTCCGGTCACGGCCACCCTTCGGGGCATCGCCGATCGCTTCTGACCGCGCTCTGGCGTTCATCGGGGCCAGCGTAGAATCGGCAGGCCCAGAAGACACGTGCCGCGAACGGAGCACCAGCCATGAAGCTGTTCCTCGACACCGCCGACATCGACGAGATCCGCACCGGCGTCCGGTGGGGCGTCATCGACGGCGTGACGACCAACCCGTCGCTGTACGCGAGGATCAAGGGGCAGACGTACGACGAGGTCCTCCAGGAGATCTGTGCCCTGACCCCGGGGCCGGTCTCGGCGGAGGTGGTCGCGGACGACGTCGAGGGCATGCTCGTCGAGGGCCGGCACTTCGCGAAGCTCGCCGACAACATCGTGGTCAAGGTGGCGATGTCCGAGAACGGCCTCGAGGCGATCAAGCGCTTCCGCGCCGAGGGCATCAAGACCAACTGCACGCTGATCTTCTCCGCGAACCAGGGGCTGCTCGCGGCCAAGGCTGGGGCCTCCCTGCTGTCGCCGTTCGTCGGGCGGGTGGACGACATCAACGAGGAAGGGATGATCGTGATCCGGGAGCTCTCGGAGATCGTGAACTTCTACGACCTCGACGCCGAGGTGCTGTCGGCCTCGATCCGCAGCCCCCGCCACATCACCGACTCGGCGCTGGCCGGCGCGCACATCGCGACGCTCCCGTTCAAGATCCTCCAGCAGATGGTCCACCATCCGCTGACCGACCTCGGGATCACCCGGTTCAAGGCCGACTGGGAGGCCGCTCGCGCCGCGATGGCCGTCAAGGCGTAGCGGGCGGCCGAGCGACGCCCCGGTCAGGACATTGGCGCTTGGCGGACGTGCTCCAGCACGAGCTTCGCGAGCGGGATCGTCGGGTCGGCCTTCGGCCTCGGCATCTGGATGTAGTAGAGCGTGATCAGCGTGTCGGCGTCGACGGCGTTGACGATGCCGAACTCGTTGATCCCGGCCGACGCCCCGAGCTCGGGCACGGGCTTCAGGGTCTCGTCGATCGTGACGAAGGTGTCGTAATACTGCTGGCCTCCGGGGCTCACGACGTCGAGCGAGATGGACCATGTCAGGCCCGGCGTCCCGCTGTCGAGCTCCCACGTGCAGCCGGGCGTCAACGCGCCGTCGCCGCCGACGGCTTCGCGCGAGATCGGTGAGAACCCGGTCGTCTTCGTGATCTCGTCGTCCGTCAGCAGGGCACACGGGTCGAGCACCCGCCCGGCACCGGTCGGTGAGGGCGTGCCGGGCGGGGTCGTGGCCCCTCCGTCGATCGGGCCGGGCGTGGCCGAGGCTGTCCCGCTGACGCTCGAGCCACTGCCCGCGCTCGGCGTCGCGACCGTGCCGCAGGCGGCGAGCGAGATGGCGAGGAACGCCGCTGGGAGCAGCGACGGGGTTGACCGGGGCAGAGGCAGCAGTCGCATCGTGATCCTCCTGGGCATGGGGAGTTGACCGGGCCTGCGCAACGCGACCCGCGTGGCGGGACTCATGAGGTCGGTGTCCCGCGAACGTGATCCAAGATCAGCTTCAGGAGCGGGATCGTCGGATCGTCGTCGCCTTCCGGGCTCGGGTACTGCGTGTAGAACATCGTGATGAGCGTGTCGCCGTCGACGACGCTGACGATCCCGTTCTGGTTGCTGGCCCGCTCGCCGAACTCGGACAGGTTCGTGCGCCCCGCGTCGATCGCGACGTTTTCGTCGAAGTAGGCCTGTCCGCCTGGATCGACGACGTCCAGGGTGATCGTCCACGTCGTTCCGGGTGTCCCGCTGTCGAGCTCCCAGCGGCAGCCTCGCGTCTCCAGCTGGTCGTCGCTGGCGTTCCGGCGCGTCAGCACCGGGAATCCGGTCGTCCGATGGATCTCCTCGTCGGACAGGAGGGCACACGGATCGCCTCCCCGCCCGCTGATGACCGGCGGGTTGCCGGCCGGCCCGGCGGGGGACACCGCCGCGCCTGTACCTGCCCCGCCTTCCGCCGTGCTCGGCGTCGTCCCACCGCTGCAGGCGGCGAGTGACACGACCAGCAGCCCGAGGGACAGCTGGGCCAGGGTTCGAGGCGTGAGGAGCATCAGCGTGACCTCCGGTGGGACGGGAGCCCGGTCATCCGAGCAGGAGCCAGGCCACGTTCGTGGCGGACGAGCGGGACGAGCTCATCCGGATCGAGAACGTGTTGGCCGAGGCATTGACCGTGAACCAGAGCGCGCGCGACCCGACGTTGGCGCGCGGTGTCAGCAGCACGAACGCTGTGCCCACGACGTCGACGCCCGGGCTGACGGTGACCGACGTCTTGCCGGCCGGGATGCGCGCGACGCCGCTGACCCTGTCGACCTGCACCCGTCCGCTGGTCACGAGTGCAAGTCCGGTGTTTGACGAGCAGAAGACGCCGATTCCCTGGCTGGATTCGCCGGTGACGCCGGTCCCTCGAGGGCTCGCACCGTGAACGCCCGCTGCTTCGGGGCTCGAGCCGTATACGCCATCGCTCAGTGCGCTGACGCCGTAGACGCCCCAGCCTTCGTGGCTGGTCCCCTGGACGCCGCGATGCTTCGTGCTCTCGCCCCAGACCCCGCGGCTCGAGTAGCTTTGGCCCTGTACGCCGATGTCGCCCTGGCTCCTGCCGAGAACGCCGGGCCCGTCGTCGCTGTTGCCGATCACGCCGATGCCCGACTTGGAGTCCCCCTCGATGCCGTACCCGGCGTCGCTCTGTCCGACGACGCCGTACAGGCCTCCACTCCCGAAGACGCCCACGAAGTCAGGAGAGCTCCCGCGGACGCCGGGCGTCGACCCCGAGCCATTCCCCCAGACCCCGGCGCCACTGACGCCGCCGCCCCCGGCATCCCCACGCACGCCGACCGAGTCGGCGCCGCCCGTCGCGTGGCCCCAGAAGGCCCCGAAGCCGGTGGTCGGGACCGTGATCTTGGTCGAGGTCGCCGACACGTTCGCCGCGGACCCGAGGACGACGTCGCCGTCGGTGCCGGCCAGGGCGGCCGCCGGAGCCACGAGGGCACCAGCGGCGGCGGCAGCCAGCCCGGCGAGGCCGCCGGTGAGCACCGCTCGC
>DATDJA010000247.1:0-27230 GCA_036520795.1 Candidatus Limnocylindrales bacterium | reverse complement strand
TCAGGCAGCCGCGGGGTGACGAGATACCAGTGTCCGAGGATCATCGCCGCGAACACGCCACCCGTCGCCGCCGCGAGCACCGTGAGCTGGATCGCCAGCGGCACGACACCCAGCGGGCTGCCGCCCCACGTCAGCGCCCCGAGCAGGATCACTGCCAGGCCCGCGACGAGGCCCGCGATCGCCGGCAGGACGGCGCGCCGACCGCGCGCCAGCGCCACGGTCGTCACGACCGCGAGCAGGACGAACGCCACGAGTGCGGCACGCCGGGGCTCGTCGAACGCCGCGTTCACCGGGATCGGCGACCCGGATCCGACGGCCGGCAGCCCCGTGTCGGACAGGTAGGCCAGCACGCCGAAGCCCGCGGCACACGCGGCCGTGAACGCGAGGTAGCCCTTGGTGGCCGGGGTCGCCAGCCGCGCCAGCACGACGACCGCGAACGAGCCGACGGCGAGGCCGGTCAGCAGCGTCCAGTTGATCAGCGCGAGGTTGGTGGCGATCTGCTCGGCGGGCACGGGCGGAGTGTAGCCGCGACCCCGCCCGAGGGCCGACGGATCGGCCGGCGAGCGGCGGATAATGACCGCCGGGAATGCACGCAGGCGCCGCGGCACGGCAGGAGGCTTCGATGGCGATCGGTCGGGACACCACGTTCACCTGGCTCGGCCATGCCGGCATCGAGATCGCGACGCCCGGCGGCCAGGCGCTACTGATCGACCCCTGGTTCGGCAATCCGAACAGCCCGCGGGCCGTGGCCGACCAGGAGCGGGCCGACGTGCTGCTGGTCACGCACGGCCACTTCGATCACTTCGACGCGGACACGCTGGATCTCGCTCGCCGGCTGCACCCGACCATGCCCTGCGTCCACGAGCTCAGCCTCTACCTGATCGCCGAGCTGGGCGACGCCGCCGGGGTGATCGGGATGAACGCCGGCGGGACCGTCGAAGCGAACGGCCTCAAAATCACGATGGTGCCCGCGGCGCACTCGAGCGGCGACCTGATGGGTGGCGATGCCGTGCGCTACTTCGGCGAGGCGGTGGGCTTCGTGATCGAGCTCGAGAACGGGTTCCGGGTCTACGACTCGGGCGACACGACCGTGTTCGGCGACATGGCCCTGATCCGCGAGCTCTACCGGCCCGACCTCGCCATCCTGCCGATCGGCGGCCACTTCACGATGGACCCGGCGGCGGCGGCGGTCGCCGTGGGCCTGCTCGGCGTGCGCGACGTCCTGCCCGTCCACTGGGGAACGTTCCCGATCCTGGCGGGGACGCCGGCGGCCCTGGCGGCGGAGCTGGCCGCGAGGGAGATCGTGGCGACGGTGCACGACTGGAAGCCGGGCGACACGGTCGGCTGACGCCGGACACACGAGTCGCCCGTCAGCGCGGCCCCGGCACCACGGTCAGCAACCCGAGCTCCACGAGCTGCTCGGCCACACGCCGGAGGTCCATGACCGGCACCCCGATGATGTCGCCGATCTCGACGAGGTCGTGCGTTCCGTCCGCGTACGCCAGGAGGTCCATGGTCGTCCGAACCGCTCCGTGACTGGATGCGGTGCCGAGCGTCGGATAGAGGCCCCGGCCGCCAAGGTGGGGCTCGCCGAGGCAGGTCGACAGGTACGTCCGGTTACCCTCCAGGACCTCCAGGCAGTCGCGCAGGATGGTGTAGCCGCCCTCGAGCCCGGCGGGCGTAACGACCGTCAGGTCGTCCAGCGACGTGTGGTACTCGGGATAGTCGTGATACTTGGTGCGCATCACGCTCACGACGGGAAGGTCGACGCCCGGGCTGCAGTACTGCCGCTCGTCGCTGCCGCGGTCGAGGAACGAGTAGCGGACGAACTCCGGATGCCTGGTCTTGAGGGTGTGGAGGGCGACTCGGTCCGCGAGCGTGCCACCGTTCCTGGAAGGCAGGAAGGAGTACGCCCGGTCATCGCCGACACAGGTCACGTTGAAGCCCGCCACCACGTTGGCCCTGAGCGTGTCGACGTGACGTGACAGGTAGACCAGCGATCCGATGGTCTCGGGGATGAAGACCAGGCGGTAGGTGTAGTGGCGAGGCCGGCTGGCGATCCACTTGGCGAGCCAGGTCGTGACCACCGGGCCGGAGAGCTCGTTGTTGGCCATCGACGGATGGCAGACGTAGGTGGACAGGAACACCTCGCTGGGCGAGGCGCCGGGAATGACGAGCTCGCCGTAGGTGAGGGAGCCGTCCTTGAGCTCGCTGTCGATCACGACCCGGTACAGGCCGTCCTGCAGGCTCTGCCGCTGGGCGTGCGTCAGGCAGAAGCCCCACCGCCGTTCGTAGTAGGAGGTGACGTACGGGATCGCGGTGGGCTGGTCGACCAGCGAGTGGAGGTGCGGCTGGAGCTCGGCCAGCGACATGGTGGCGTCGACGGGGACCGAGTAGCCGACGACATGCAGGTTGTTCCGCTGGAAGTCGACGATCCGGTCGCCGTGCTCGTCGAGGATGTAGGCATCCCGGATGCGCCACTCGGGGGGCACGGTCCAGTCGAAGGCACGGGTGCCGGTGGGCACTTCGTGGATCTCCAGGGGGAGGTGCTCGCCGAGGATGCGGAGCGTCTCGCGCACACCGTCCCCGGTGATGCTCCGGGTGATCGGGAACAGGCGTCGCGCGAGCGCGTGCATCGCCGCGCCGGGCGATTCCGTCGCGTCCGCCTCGTCGCCGGGATCCATCCGAGGCCCGTCAGAACCGTCCATCTCGCACGTCTTCCTGGGCGCGGTTGTAGTCCTCGTGACGGCCGACATCCTGCCAATACTCGATGATCGGGTAGCCCACCACGACCTGGCCCTCGTCCAGCAGGCGCCGAATGAGGTCGGTCATGTCGAAGCGCCGGCCGCCCGGGATGAAGTCCCAGGCGCCGGGCTCCAGCAGGTAGATGCCGGCGTTCACGAGCAGCCGGATGCGCGGCTTCTCGGTGAGGTCCATCACGCGGACGTCGTCGCACTCCACGACCCCGAATGGGACCTCGACCTCATGGGCGCGGATGCCCACCGTCAGCGTCGCGGCGTGCTTCCGGTGGAAGCGAAGCATGCCCTGGTAGGAGACCCGGGTCAGGATGTCGCCGTTGATCACCAAGAACGGCCCATTCGGACGCGGGACCAACCGGAGGCCGCCCGCCGTGCCCATCGGCTCATCCTCGGCGGCGTAGCTGATGTGGACCCCGAATGCCTCGCCGTCGCCGAAGTGGCCGATAATGCTTTCGGGCAGATAGTGGGTGGTGAGGTGGACCTCGCTGATCCCGGCCCCGCGCAGCTGGTCGATCGTGCGTTCCAGGAGCGGCCGCTCGCCCACCGGCAGCATGGGCTTGGGGACGTTCTCCGTCAGCGGCAACAGGCGCTTGCCGAAGCCGCCGGCCATGACCACGGCAGACATGACGCCAGGCACATCGGCGACGAGGTTCTTCCGGAGCAGGAAGTCGACCAGGACACCGGCTTCGTCGACGACCGGGAGGTGGTTGATGTCGTGCTCCAGCATCAGCTGGAGCGCCTCGGCCGGTTCGATGGGCGCGCGCGCGACGACGGGGTCCGGGGTGGCGATGGAGCCGCATGGGTCGGCCAGCGACACCTTGTGCAGGACCGCGCGGCGAATGTCACCGTCGGTGAGGAGTCCGGCGACCTGCTGATCCGGACGGCACAGGACGAGGCCGCCGGTCCCTGCCATGTCCAGCTGTGCGATGGCGTCGGTGATGGACAGCTCCGGCGGCGCGACGACGGCCTCGAGCATCTCCGGGCGCTGGGGGTCCACGATCAAGACCCGTGGCCGGCCACGGCGGCGGCCGACGGGTCGTTGAGGACGCGGCGACTCGCGGCGCCAGTGGCGGGATCGACGTTCACGACGGTCGTCGTGCCGTAGGCGTTGTTGGCCGCGAGGCCGATGGCGTCGAGCGCACCGAGCGGGTAGGTCTCCTCGTCGAGGACGTAGCGCCAGCGGTGGAACGGCTCGTCGATGTCGAGGTTGTCGTGGTGATAGGTGCCGGCGACCGTGCGCAGGGCCAGCCACGGCTGGGGCCCGAAGGTCGGGACCTGGGACCGGATCTCGAGGGCGTGGGTGGATGGGCCTGTCCGGGAGAGCGTGACCTCGAGCTCGCAGGCGGGTTGAGCCGGAAGCTGCAGCGCCTCGCGCATTGCGGTGAGGGCTTCGCTGAACACGAACGGAACGTCCGGGAACTCGCGTCCCACCCGGACGAGGAGCTCCCGCACGCCGTCGATGTCGGGGCGCATGTCGCGGAAGTCGTGGTTGGTGAAGGCGAGGACGACCGGCCGGTCCGCCTCCGCCTCGGCGAACGCCTGCCGCACGTGCTCCTCGCTCAGCAGGCGGTAGCGGGTCCCGATGTTGAGACAGCGGGCGACCCAGCGGCGGCACGACCCGCGCTCCTGGTAGTCGTCGTGGGCCGGGTGGTAGGGCTCCCAGGTGACGGGGGCTCGGCGCCAGTCGCCCCAGCGGCCGCCGTCCAGGCCCGCTTGGGCGGAGTCGTCGGCAACGGCGGCGACGGCCTGGCTGGAGAGGTCGAACGGGATGTGCTGCTCCAGGAACCAGTGGCTGTCCGGCCGGATGACGTGGAACCCAGCTCGATGCGCGGCCGGGAACCAGCGGCGATCGATGACCCGGCGACAGAGGATCTGGGTCAGGCTGTCGGAGGACGCCCACCAGTGCGTCGCGCTGATATTGGCTTCGCGGCGGAAGTTGTGGGGGTGGTAGTGGAACTGGACGCCGTCCTGGGCGGAGCCGGTCTCGCGGATCGCGCCCTGGTAGTGGTCGAAGACGTTGTGGTAGCCAATGTCGCGACGCCGCGGGTTGAGGTCGTAGTCCACGTGATCGACGCAGAACCAGTTGTAGACCCAGCCGTTGTCTTCGGAATCGACGGTCGCCTCCCGGAACGCCGGCGACATGCACGACGCGAGCATCTCGTTGACTTTGTCCCAGGTGTCGTTGTAGGCCAGCAGGTGGGGGTCCACGACCTTGCGCACGGCCTGCTCGATGCCGCCGAGGTCGACCTCGCCCGCCTGCAGCTGCCGGAGCAGTGCGACGCTGGGCTCGAGATCGAGCCCGAAGATGGCCTTGAGGCGTTCGAAGGTCGCCTCGACCGATTCGTGGAGCGGTCCTTCCGTGTCCACGCAGTGGACGACGTAGACGGGGCGTGCCATTGGATCCTCAGGAGGAGTGCGTGAAATCTAGCGCAGGTGCTCCCAGCGGAGCACCTGGTCCTCGGCGACGTCCGTGGCCAGCTCGCGGCCGACCGTGTAGCGGAGCTCGTCGGGGCTGATGCCGGTTCCCGGGCGCTTCGCGTCCAGGTCCGCCTCGGCGAGGATGTGACCGGCCGGCAGCGCGGTCCGCGTGACCAGGCTGCGCCGGAACTGGCGGCGCTTGACGATCTCGGCCTCCGACAGCATCCGGCGCGTGCTGCCCAGCGCCTCGTGGATGATGCGCCCCTCCTCGACGAGGGCCCGCAGCACCGGAGGATCGGACGAGATGTCGTGGTCCCAGCCCTCCATCTCCCTGTCGAGGGTGAAGTGCTTCTCGATCAGGCATGCGCCCAGGGCGATGGCGGCGAGCGGGATCGCCGTGCCCAGGGTGTGGTCGCTGAACCCCACGGGAACGTCGAAGGCGTTGCGCAGGGTCTCGAGGTTGCGCAGGTGGACGGTCGACGGCGGCGCCGGGTAGATCGAGACGCAATGGAGCAGGACGATGTCCTCGTTGCCCTCGGCACGGACCGTGTCCATGGCTCGCTCGATCTCGCCCAGGGAGGCCATGCCCACCGAGATCACGACGGGCTTGCCCGACCGGGCAACGTAGGCCAGGAGCGGCAGGTTGTTGATGTCCATCGAGGCGATCTTGATGAACGGGACGTCCAGCCCGGCGAGCAGGTCCACCTCCGCCGGGGCGAACGCGCTGGAGGCGAAGGCGATCCCTCGCTCCCGGGCGTGATCGCGGGCGACGACGTGCTGCTCGGGCGTGAGCTGGTACGCGCGCACCATCTCGCGGAGCGACCCGAAGTGCTTCTTCGTGTCCGAGTAGCTGGGATTCCGCTCGTATTCCTCGCGGGCGATGAGCGACGTCTCACTCCACGACTGGAACTTGACCGCGTCGGCGCCCGCCTCGGCCGCGGCGTCGATCAGCCGCATGCAGAGATCCATGTCCCCGTTGTGGTTGGAGCCGACCTCCGCGACGATGTAGGGCGGGTTGTCGCCGCCCACGGCCACAGGTCCCAGGTTGACGGGTCTCACGTTGGCTCCTTCTGAGGGCTCCACTGGAATCGAAGGGGAGGGTGGGCGACGGACGCCCACCAGAGGAGGGGCGGAGGCGCGGCATTCAGGTCCCGGACGTAGATGGCGAGTGCGGCCGAGTCCTCGACGACGCGCTGGTCGAATGTAGCGACCTCGGCGGCGGCTTCGCGCACCTGCGTGACCCGCGCCGGCAGCGCTCCCGCCGGCACGCCGTCCAGCACCAACCGGAAGTGCTCGCGGACCAGCGCCGTGTCGGCTTGCACTCGCTCTGCCGTGAATGGCGATCTGATCCTGGCCATGTTTGCGCCGTGCTGGCGATAGTCCATTCGGGGGGTCGGATCGAAGGCCAGTCGTGCGCCCTGGAGCCAGGCCATCGTGACCAGGTACCAGTCCACCAGGGCGGCCGCGGCCGAGATCGGCAGGCAGGATCGCAGCACATCGGACCGGTAGGCCGTGTTCGAGAGCCCGAAGGCATTGGCGCGTGGCAGGATCGAATCGACCTCCCCCTCGCCTGGAGTCGCGAGCGTCACCCCGAGGGGCTGTCCGGCCTCGTCGACCAGGCGCAGACCGCAGGCGGCCACATCCGCGCCTTCCAGCCACGCACGTGCCGCAGCGACGCGATCCGGGTGCAGGAGGTCGTCGCTGTCGACGAGGACCACCGCGTCGTAGCGGTCGGCGATCCGGGCCAGCGCCTGCTGGCGCACCTGGGCGGGCGTGAACCCCGCTTCGGCAACGACGAAGGTCGCGGCCGGGCGATCTCCCAGCCGCGCAACGACCGCCGCCTCGGTCAGCCCGTCCAGGCTGATCCAGAGATCGAAGTCGCGGTCCGCCTGTGCCTGGACCGACGCGTACCAGGACGCAAGGAAGCGGGCGGCACCGGGGTAGACGGCGGTGTAGAGGGCCATCGCGCTCATGAACGCCCCATCAGCGCCTCCGCCAGCCGCCAGTCTTCCTCGGTGTCGATGTCGATCGCGTGCGTCCAGTCGATCTCCCAGCCGGTCCTGCCGGCAAGGTGGAACGTCCCCTCGCGACGCAGGGCGTCCGTCCTGGCCCACCAGACGGCTCCCGTGGGGCAGAGGAGCTCGGGAAGGTCCTGGCTGCGCTGGCGCATCGCATCCGGGAAGAGGGGGTCCAGCGAGCCGTCCGCCGCCCGGCGCATCGCCCACCACGGGCTCTGCCAGCCGTACCGCGCGACCGAGATCTGCGCCTCGGCCGGCTGGTCGGTGAACTGGCGATGGCTGGCCACCACGTCGTCGGCCGTGCGCAGCGGACAGTTCGGCATCAGCTGGCAGACCTCGAGGTACGACTCGCCGTCCGCCTCCAGGCGATCAACGACGTCGATCGTCGCCCGCGACACCGGCGTCACGTCGTCGGCAAGGGCGGGTGACCGGAGAAACGGGACGTCTGCGCCCGCGGCCCGGGCCACGGCCGCGATCTCGGCATCGTCGGTCGACACGACGACCCGGGCAAAGGCGCTACTGCGCAGCGCGGCCTCGACCGAGTAGGCGAGCAGCGGCCGGCCATGCATCTCGCGGATGTTCTTGCGCGGTACCCGCCTCGATCCGCCGCGGGCGGGAATCACGGCGAGGGCGCTGCCGGCGCTCATCGGATCCTCCGGGCGGGAGCCCCGACGTACGTGCCCGGCTCGGTCAGGTCGCCCGTGACCACCGCTCCTGCACCGATCATGCAGGCCTCCGCGATCCGTACGCCGTGGATGACCACGGCTCCGGCACCGACGAAGGTGTGGTCGCCGATCGTGACCCCGCCGCTCACGGTCGCGCCGGGGCCGATGTGGACGTTCGTGCCGAACTGGCAGTCGTGCTCCACGGTGGCGTTGGTGTTGACGACGCAGGTGGGCCCGGTGATCACGCCCGGATTGAGGACGGCCCCGTCGAAGACGGCCGTGCCGGCCCCCAGCTCTACCTCGTCGTTGACCAGGGCGTCGGGAGAGACGAAGGTGGGAAATCGGTACCCCAACGCTTCGGCTGCGGCCTGGATCCCGGCACGACGCGCCGTCGCGTCCACCTTGCCGACACCCATGGCCGCCGCACAACCGGGGTTGCGGGCGAGGAGGGCCGGCAGCACATCGTCGCCGCCGGCATGGGGGACGCCAAGCACGGGCCCGACGTCGCGCGGATCCACGTAGCCGAGGATCGTCCAGGGCAGCTTGCGGACGACGCTGATCAGCACTTTGGCATGGCCGCCTCCGCCGAGGACCACGACCGTACGGCTCCGGCGAATCGGCCGCTCGCGGACTTCGGGATCGGGCATGGCGCCAGCATCGCTCACCTCCGGGCGCGGCGCCATGGGTTCGAGCATCGGATGGGTCCTCCTTTCTCCGCCCAACGCAGCGTGTCACCTGTGTGTTGACGAGCCGGTGCGTCGCCTCTCCTGACTTCGGCGGAACGGGCATGGAGGCGACCGGCTCGTCATCACCGCGCCCGGCGCGGACCGGAGCGACCGTCTCGCATATAGTGCTTCGGGAGATCGAGGAGCTGGGTGATGCATTCCGCTGTGTCGGACAACCGTATGCGCGCACGTGCACCGCACGCCCGTTCCGGGGCCACGTGCTAGTGGAGGGACGCGACATCGTGCTGGGCGCGGTCAGCCGCACGTGGGACGGCCGTGGGGCTCGTCGTTCGTCGACAGCACTCGCCGGGCGGCGCCCTCTCACCCGTTCGTCCCGAAGGCAACGAGTTGTCGCAGGGTCGCGAACAACCCCATGCGTGATGTGCCCGTGACGCAGGCGACCGTCTCGGAGGCCAGGGCGAACCCGTTGATCGGCCGTGAGGTCAGACGTTCGCTTGCGATGCTCAGCCGCAGGGAGCGACGCAACTACTGGGTGGCCGTCGGACTTCAGATGGCGACATCCCTGTTGGATCTGGCCGGGGTGCTGTTGTTCGGGATGGTGGGGGTCATTGCGGCGTCCGCCGCCCAGGGCGTCCCGCTCCCGGACGCGGTCGAGGAGGTGCTGTCGTGGTTTGGCCTGGCCGATGTTCCAGCTACCACGGCGAGCCTTGTGCTCGCGGGAATCGCAGCCTTGCTGCTGGTCCTCAAGACCGTCGCCTCCCTGTGGATCCTGCGCTGGACCACGAGGTTCCTCACGACGGCGTCAACCCGTATCTCTGCACAGATGTGCGCGGACTTCTACGCGCTTCCGATCGTGCATGTCAACCGCTTCGAAAGCCAATGGTCAGCCTTCGCCCTGGTGCACGGCGTTAGCGGAGCAATCGTTGAGACCCTCACCAACGCGATGGTCATCTGGGTGGAGCTCAGCCTCCTTGTCGTCCTCGGCGGGGCCCTCCTGTTGCTCAACCCCCTCATCGCCCTGTTCGCCGTCGGGTACTTCGGCCTGATCGCGGTCCTCATGAACCAGGTCCTCAGGGGCTGGGCCTACACAACCGGCAAGGTCATGGCTGAGTCTTCCTGGGAGTCCAATGTGACCGTCCAGGACGGGATCGCGACGTATCGAGAGATCACCGTGGCGGATCGTCGACAGCACTACATCGACCGGTTCCGCTCGCTCCGGCAGGCAGGCTCAGAAGCCTACGCCGACCAGCAGTTCATCAGCCAGGTGCCCCGCTACGGGATGGAGATCGCCCTCGTCGTCGGCGCAGGCCTGCTGGTCCTCGCACTGCTCCAGCACGACACCGTGGAATCGGCGCTTGGCTCCCTCGCGCTGTTCCTCACCGCCGCGACCCGTGTCATGCCCTCCTTGCTCCGGCTGAACGGTTCCCGGATCACCTTGCGGTCCCTGGTGCCCCGCGCCGATTACGCCTTCACGATGGCCGCCCACATCCGGGAGCACGCGACACCGGCCATATTGGAGACCACCCCCCCGGCCGCGCCTGCAACCGAGGTCGGCGCCGGGCGTCCCGGCAAGCCCGACCTCGTTCTTGAGGTCGCTGTCCGGGACCTGAAGGTGGACTACCCGGGCTCTGATGCCCCTGCCATCGAGGGGATCACGTTCACCCTGCCACCCGGCGGAGCCCTTGCAGTCGTCGGCCCTTCGGGGGGAGGCAAGTCCACCCTCGCAGATGCCATCCTTGGGGTGGTGCAGCCCTCGGCGGGTCTTGTCCGGATCGGCGGACTGTCTCCCGGGCAGGTCGTGCGCCGCTATCCCGGCCTGGTCGCCTACGTTCCGCAGTCCGTCGCCCTCGTCTCGGGCTCGGTGCGGGACAACGTCGCGCTCGGACGCACGCGGGACGAGGTCAACGACGACCAAGTCTGGGCTGCATTGAAGCGAGCTCATCTCTCTGACTACCTGGCCGACGCCCGCGATGGACTCGACACCGAAGTCGGGGAGCGTGGTGTGCAGTTGAGCGGTGGCCAGAGGCAGCGGCTCGGGATCGCTCGCGCGCTGTACACCGACCCACGGCTGCTTGTGATGGACGAGGCGACCAGTGCCCTCGACGCAGAGATCGAGAACCTGGTGACGCAGACGATCGAAGAACTGGGGTCAGAGGTGACCACGATCACCATCGCGCACCGTCTGGCCACCATCCGGCGCGCAGACACGGTCATCTACCTCGACCGCGGCCGCTTGGTGGCACAGGGGACCTTCGAGGAAGTCCGAGCTGTGGTCCCGCAATTCGATCGCCAAGCGAACCTGCTGGGGCTGTGAGCCGCAGTGCTGGTGCCTGGGTCCGATGATCCGGTCGGCCAGGCGACCGCAGTCCTCCTGAGGCCGGCCTGGGTGAGGCCGGGGGCTACAGCGGAAGCTGCGGTGGGTCTCGGTCGGGCAGGACGGTTCGAGGTCGCTTGGCTGCCAACCTCCGGCGCCACTGCGCCACCTCCTTCTTGGGGATCCGCCGGACCTCCCGGTCAGGGCTCGCGGGGTCGATCAGCCGACGACCACGAACCCACCGCCACGTGGAGACCGGGATCGCCGCAGCGACGCGCGGCAGGAGCCTCAAGCCGACCGATGTGCGACGGTGCTTGATGTGCCAGAAGGGGCGGATGGTGTACTCGCGGAACATCTCCCAGGCGTCGTACGGCGGCCGGTTTGCCAGGAAGTAGTACAGGTAGCCGGCGAGCACCCGCCAGTTGCCATCAGGCCCGCTGCCCCACTCCGCAGCACGCTCGCCGCCTCTCGGCGCCCGGAGGTGCAGCAAGCGAGCCTTGGGGTCGTACACGATCACGGCATCCGCTGCGAGCAGCCGGTCCGAGAGGTCCTCGTCCTCCCCGTGGGTCAGGATGTTCTCGTCCCATCCGCCGATCGCAAGGGCGCTCGCGACCCGGATGCTGCTGTTGCCCCCGGCGAAGGAATGGCCGCTCGCGAACGCGGGGCCGTTCCACCCCCCGATCATCAGGTGGTTGCTCCACTTGACGTACCACTCGCGGGTGTCGGCATCCCATTCGTACACCGGGCCACTCACGACATCCACCCGGTCGTCGGCGTAGTGCTGGACGTGGTGCTCCACGTAATCGGGGTCGATCCGGCTGTCGTCATCGGGCTGGAGGATGACCTCGGATCGACACTCCCGGAGCAGCCGGTTCCGGGCCTTGGTGGTGCCGCGCGTCTCCTGGACCACGACGCGCATCGGGAACGCATGGCTCCACCTGGTCGTCTCGAATGGCTGCCGCCTGTGGGGGGCTGTCTGGTCGACGATCACCACCTCGTCGGGGAGGTGGGTCTGCGCTGCCAGGTCGTCCAGGAGGTCGGCGACGTACGGGTACCGATCGAGCGTGGCGATGCCGACGGTGATCGTGGGGATCCGCCCGCCCATCTCCGTGCTCAGGCCCGGGTCCGTGCGATGGCGTCCTCAGGGGCGCCGCGCTTCGCAGCCTCCACCAGGGCGACCACCTCCGCGATCTGCTGCGGCGTCAGCGAGATGGAGCACGGCAGGTTGAGCACCGTGTCATAGAAGTGGTGGGCACGCGTGATGCGGTGCGCCTGCGTCTCGCGGTACGGCTGCTGCAGGTGGTTGAGGTACCAGAGCGGGCGGACCTGGACCCCGGCCGCCGTGCAGGCCTCCAGAAGCTCGCGCTTCATGTCCGCGCTGTCGCACAGGAGGGCGTAGAACCAGCGGTTCGATTCGCTCCACTCGGGCTGGTCGAGGAGGCGGGACGGGCCGAGCGCCTCCTGGTAGCGGGCGAAGTTTGCGCGCTTGATCGCGAGCCGCTCGTCGAGATCCTCGAGCTGCGCCAGGCCGATCGCGGCGAGGACGTTGTTCATCCGGTAGTTGTAGCCGACGCTGTTGTGGATGTACTCGAGGCCGTCCTCCTTGGCCTGCGTGGTCAGGTACCGGGCCTGGCGGGCGATCTCGTCGTCGTCGGTCATGATCGCCCCACCGCCGCCGGTGGTCACGATCTTGTTGCCGTTGAAGCTCAGGCAGCTGATGGGCGCGAGGGTGCCGCACATCCGACCCTTGTAGCGCGAGCCCAGGCTCTCGCTCGCGTCCTCGACGACCGCGAGGCCGTATTCCTCTGCCAGTGCCAGGATCGGGTCCATGTCGACCGAGGTGCCGAAGACGTGGACCGGCACGATGGCGGAGACGCGCCGGCCCGTAGTGCGGTTGGTCAGGACGCCGTCACGGACGACGCACTCGTCGGCGAGGAAGCTCCGCACGCCCTCGACGTCCATGTTGCAGAACTCGTCGCAGTCGACGAACACCGGCCAGGCGTGCACGTAGCGAACCGCGTTGACCGGGGCGATGAACGTCACCGTGGGCACGATGACCTCGTCGTCGGGCTGGACGCCCGACAACATGAGCGAGATGTGGATCGCGGACGTGCCCGAGTTGCAGGCGACGACGTGCTTCACACCGAGATAGCTCGCCAGGAACTTCTCCATCTCCCACACGAACTCGCCGTTCGCGGAGATCCAGCGGGTGTCCAGGCAGCGGGTGATGTATTCGAGTTCGCGCCCACCAAGGGACGGCTCGGACAGCGGGATCATCAGCGTCCTCGGCTCAAGAGTTGCGGTACCGGGCCGCGTAGGGGTCCGCGATCAGGCCCGTGGCGATGGCCTCTGCCACCTCCCGGATGCCGTCGCGCAGGCGCATCCGGGGCGTGAACCCGAGGGCGGCGATGCGCTCGAAGGAGACCCGGTAGTCCCGTGGGTCCTCGGCCCGTTCGACGTAGCGGAGACGAACGGGGATCTGCTCGGCGACGGCCTCCGCGATCGCCCGCTTCTGGTAGTTCTCGTCGTCGGCGCCGACGTTGAAGACCCGGCCGGCAACCCGCCCCCGGTCCTGCTCCAGGATCATGGTCACGGCGTTCGCGATGTCGCGCACGTGGCAGTAGGGTCGCCAGAAATCCGGCCCGAAGACCTCCAGCTCGCCCTTGAGCAGGGCGTCGCGAGCGAACTCGTTGATGGTCAGGTCGAAGCGCGGCCGGAGCGACAGGCCGTACACGGTGGCGAAGCGCAGGATGGTGAAGTCCAGGGCCACCGAACGGGCCATGAGGAGCTCCTCGAACCGGACCTTCAGCTCCGCGTAGAGGCTGACCGGGCGGAGTGGTGCGTCCTCATCGAGGACGGCGTTGGACTCCATCCTGCCGTAGTTGCTGCAGGTGGAGGCGAACACGAAGTGGCCCACGCCGTGCTGATCGCTGAGCTCGAGCAGGCTTCGAGAGCCGTCCCAGAGCGTCTGGGTGGCGAGCTCCGGCTGCGCCTTGCAGGCCGGATCGCCGACGATCGCGGCGAGATGGACCACCGCATCGAACTGCCAGGTGGAGAACAGCGCCTCCAGGTCCTGGGGGTCGCGGACGTCGACCTTGCGAAACGCGAAGTCCGGGTGGGAGAGCAGGTCGAGGAGCGCCTCGCCGCCAAAGAGGAGGGCGTCCGCCGCGACGACGCGGTGGCCCCTGGCCAGCAGCTCGCGGGATACCATCGAGCCGATATAGCCGGCACCGCCGGCAACAAGAACCGTGCTCACGAAGTCATGCTCTCCCCGGTCGCGACCCGCGCCAAGACGCGAGTCGGGATAGTAGCAGGTGAGCTTCCCGGGTCCCGCGCGAGCCGGAGCTGGGTGAGGACGGTCAGGGAGGGCTGCCGGGACGACCCCCGCCGATGGCTAGAAGGCTGACGGACATCGTGCTCGCCCTGATCGGGCTGGCCGTGTTGGCGCCGCTCCTGCTCGCGATCGCCGCCGCCGTGCGCCTGCGTGACGGGGCGCCGGTGATCTACAAGGCCCGCCGGGTGGGCCAGCATGGTCGCGAGTTCCGTCTGTTCAAGTTCCGGACGATGGTCCCGGCCGGCGGCTCGTCGGTGACCGTCTGGGCCGACCCGCGGGTCACCCCGCTGGGGCGGCGACTGCGGCGGCTCAAGCTCGACGAGCTGCCGCAGCTGCTCAACGTCCTGCGCGGCGAGATGAGCATCGTGGGTCCCCGTCCCGAGGATCCGAGCTACGTCGCCATCTACACCGACGAGCAGCGGCGCGTGCTCTCGGTCAAGCCGGGCATCACGGGCGTCGCCGCCCTGGCGTACGCGGACGAGGAGTCGCTCCTGCAGGGCGAGGACTGGGAGGCCACCTACCGGCTCACGATCATGCCGGCCAAGCTCCAGCTCGAGCTGGACTACCTCGCCAGGCGGACGGCGCGGACCGACGCGGAGCTGATCCTGCAGACGGTGGCGGTCGTGGTTGGTCACCTGGGCCCGCGCCGCCAGTCGCACTGACCGCTGGTTCACGGGTATCCTTCGGCCGCCCGTGTTCCTCCGCGCGCCTTGCCCACGACACGTACCGACTCGAGGCCATGCCCGATCTGCCCATCGCGCTCATCGGCTGCGGCGCGATCGCCGAAATGTTCTACCTTCCCGCGCTGGAGAAGCGGCCCGACCTCCTGTCATCCCTGATCCTCGTCGACAGGAACGCCGAGAAGGCCGAAGCGGTACGCAAGCGGCTTGGCGCCGCCGCCTCCGCCAGCGACCACCGGGAGGTCCTGTCGCGCGTGAAGGGCGCGATCATCGCGACCCCGCATCACCTCCACACGCCGCTGACGCTGGAGTTCCTCGAGCACGGCGTCCACGTGCTGTGCGAGAAGCCCCTCTCCCGCACAGCCGCGGAGGTGGACCAGGTCGTCGCGGCTGCGGCCGCGAATCGCGTCCACGTGCTCGTGAACCAGACGCGCCGGTTGTACACCTCCTTCCAGGAAGTGAAGCGCCGCATCGCCAACGGGTCCATCGGTGAGCTGCGCGAGATCGACTACGTGCTGGGCGAGCCCTTCGGATGGCCGGCTGAGACCAACACCTATTTCGGCGTCGCCGCCGGCGGCCGCGGTGTCCTGTTCGACAATGGAGCCCACATCGTCGACCTCGTCTGCTGGTTCCTGGGGGGAGAGCCCGAGATCGTCAGCTACGAGGACGATTCCCGGGGCGGCACCGAAGCCGTCGCCGAGATCAAGCTTCGGCTCGGCGACGCCAACGCCCGGATCCGGCTCTCCTGGCTGAGCAAGCTTCGGAACACGTATCGCATCACGGGGACGCGTGGCTCGATGGACGGAAGGGTGTACGAGTCCTCGTCCTTCACCTTCCGCGACCCGAGCGGGAAGTCCCGCAGGATCAAGACCGACGGAGCTCGCGAAGGGAGCTACTTCGCGGGCAAGCTCCTGGCCAACTTCGTGGGCGTGGTCGAAGGACGCGAGCAGCCGATCGTTGCGGCTGGTGACGTCCGCCCGGCGATCTCGGTCATCGACGCGTGCTACCAACGGCGATCGACGATGATCGAGCCCTGGTACGACGTCGCGGGGACCCCGGCCAGTGTCTGACCAGCGCACGGTGCTCGTCGTGGGTGCCGGTGGCTTCATCGGAGGCCGCATCGTCGAGGTCCTGCACCAGCTCGGAGCCGATCATGTCCGCGCCGGCTTGCGGCGGTGGGCGGGCGGGGCTCGCGTGGGACGGCTGCCGGTCGAGCTCGTCCAGGTCGACATCCGGGACGACGGCGACCTCCGGCGAGCGCTCGACGGTGTGACGCATGTCGTCAACTGCGCGGTGGGTGACCCGTCGACCACGGTCGATGGGACGAGGAAGCTGCTCACCGCGGCGCATGCGTCGGGGGCGCAGAGAGTCGTCCATATCTCGACGGTCGATGTCTATGGTCAGCCCGAGGGAGAGGTGGATGAGTCTCGACCGCTGACGATCACCGGCCGACCGTACGGCGACTCGAAGATCGAAGCCGAGCGAGCGTGCCAGGAGCTGGCCGCCAAGGGCTTGCCGGTCACGATCCTGCGCCCGACGCTGGTGCATGGTCCGTTCTCCGCGACGTGGACGGTGCCGTATGCGCAGCGCATGCTGAAGCGACCCTGGCTCATCCCGGAAGCCGTCTCGCAGGGGACCTGCAACCTGCTCTACGTGGATGATCTCGCGTCCGCCGTGCTGGCCGCCCTGTCCGCCGACACGACGCCCGGCGACGCCTTCAACGTGAATGGCCCGGAGCGGCCCACCTGGCACGCGTACTTCACGCAGCTGAACGACGCGCTCGGGCTGCCGCCGCTCGTCGACGCCACCCCGTCGGGTGCTCGCGTTCGCTCGGCCGCGGTGCAGCCGCTGCGGAAGAGCGCCAAGTTCCTGATCAATCACTTCGAGCCGCAGATCATGCGTGTCGGGCAGCGATCGCTCCTGGCCCGAAACACGATGCTCCGGGCCGAACGCCTCGTCCGGACGACGCCTTCCCCCGCGGAGTTCGCCCTCTACCAGCGACAGGCGTCGTTCTCGACGTCGAAGGCGCAGGACATTCTCGGCTACCGACCTGCCTGTCCGATGGCGACGGCACTGCCGTTGACGGCGGCGTGGCTGAGGCACCACGGGTACGTCACGGGCCCCGGGGACTGAGAGCTCGCGAGCATTGAAGATCGTCCAAGTCGCCGCACCGGCTGAGGCCGGCGGTATGGAGCGTGTCGTGGAAACGCTCGCGGTCGGGCTGCATCGGCGCGGTCATGATGTCAGCGTGGCGACCCTCCTCCTGGGGAGGTCTGCGGATCATCCGTTCGTGCAGGCGCTCCAGGAAACAGGCGTGAAGCTCCACCTCCTGCCCATGGCCCCGCGCGACTACCTTCGGGAGCGACGGGAGCTGCGCGCGTTGTTCGCGTCATTGCGGCCGGACGTCGTCCACACGCACGGGTACCGGGTCGACCTTCTCGACCGTGGCATCGCGGCAGGTCTTGGGATTCCCACGGTCACCACCGTGCACGGCGCCAGCATGACGGGCGGTGCGAAGGGCAAGCTCTTCGAGTGGCTCCAGCGCATGAATTACCGACGCTTCGACGCGGTAGTCGTGGTCTCCCGGCAGCTGCAGGAACGCACGCTCGCAGACGGCGTGAGTGCCTCGCGTCTCCACCTCGTGCCGAACGCATGGCAGCCACGACAAGAGCCGTTGGAGCGAAGCGCCGCTCGGCGCGCCCTCGGACTGGACGACGCGACCGACGTCGTGGGGTGGGTGGGCCGATTCATTCCGGTGAAGGGCGCCGACGTCTTCCTCGAGGCGTTGGCCCGCATCCCCGAACCCCGCCCGCTCGGTGTCCTCGTCGGGTATGGCCCGGAATCGGAACGACTCCGCCAGATGGCGAGCGAACTGGGGCTCGGCTCGTCCATCCGGTTCTGCTCGGACGTGCGCGACGCCGCCCCGTTCTTTCGCGCGTTCGACACCTACGTGCTCAGCTCGCGATCGGAGGGGCTCCCGATCGTGATGCTCGAAGCGATGTCGGCCGGCGTGCCCATCGTCGCGACGACGGTGGGCGGGGTCCCGGAGGCACTCGCCGACGGCGCCGGGTGGCTTGTTCCGCCCTCGGAACCCGCGGCGCTCGCCAGTGCCATCGCGGAATCGCTCCGCGATCGGGCCGCCGCGCTCGAATGTGCGAGACGCGCGAGCCGAAGGTTCGAGAACGACTATTCAGTCGAAACGTTCCTCGACCGTTACGAGCAGGCATACCGGCAGGTGCTGCGCGGATAGATGCCTCTGGGTGCGGGGAAAGCGGCGGAGCAACCTTTGCCCGACGACACCCGAGTTGCGCTGGCTACGCGCCGTCCGACTCGTCAAGGCGCGGTCGATTCGATCACGCCGGTGCCGGGGTTCGGAACCAGGCCACGGTCCGCGCGACCCCGGCCTCGAACGGGACAGCTGCCGCGTATCCCAGGATCTCGCTCGCCCGCGAGACATCCGCCCAGGACGCGACGACGTCGCCGACACGGGGCGGACCGTAGATCGGCTCCAGGGCGACGCCGGTCGCGGCGCCGACGGCCGTCACCAGCTGGTCCAGCGTGGTCGGTGCGCCGCAGGCGATGTTGCAGGTGAGACCGCCGACGCCCGGCACGGTGGCCGCCAACAGGTTGGCCGCCACCACGTCGTCGACGTGGACGAAGTCGCGCGAGATGGTGCCGCTGCCGTTGATGGTCGGGCGCTGGCCGCGCAGAGCAGCGCTGATGAATCGTGGGATCACTGCCGCGTACTCGGACGCGGGGTCCTGGCCCGGTCCGAACACGTTGAAATAGCGAAGGGCGACGGTCTCCACGCCACGGCTGCCGCCCAGGACGTGGAGGTAGTGCTCGGCCGCAAGCTTGTCGACCCCGTACGGCGATTGGGGAGCGGGCCGCTGCTCCTCCCTGCAGGGGAGCGTGACGGTGTCGCCGTAAACCGCCGACGAGCCCGCCAGGACGGCGCGCCGCAGGTGATGGCGCGCGGCTGCCAGCACGACGGCGATCGTGCCTTCCACGTTGACGGCGTGCGTCAGACGAGGCTCGCGCAGGGAGCGGGCGACCGAGGCGATCGCGGCCAGGTGGAAGACGATATCCCGGCCGGCGATCGCGCGGTCCACCGCGTCGGCGTCCAGGACGCTTCCCTCGACCAGGCTGATCCGGTCGCGCAGTGCCGAAAGTCGCTCCGGCGAGCCCGACGAGAAGTCATCCAGGACCGCCACGTCGTGGCCGTGCGCCAGGAGGCCCCGGACCAAATGGTGACCGATGAAGCCGGCGCCACCGGTGACCAGCGCCCTCACGCCGCGGTCACCGTCGGTGGCCACGCCGCCGGTCGCCGCGGCGGCTCACTGGCGGACGTCATCCGGTGGAAGGCGGATGGCGGCAGGGTCCGGTCGCAGGGCGCCCCGGGCAGACGCCAGTGTCGCCTGCTCGTCAGCTTGCGCCGCTGCCGGCGCGCCCTTGACGCCATACCGGTCCGCGTCGGAGTCCTGCTCGTCGCGCTTGCTCTGCCGGTCCAGGACCACCCCCAGCGTCCGCCCGCCTCGGGCCGCCAGAGCCTTCGCGGCGTCACGGACGGCATTGCGCCGAGTGCGGCCGGCCGACACGACCAGGACCGTGCCGTCGACCAGGGTGGACAGGACTGCCGCATCGGACAAGCCCTGGAGCGGCGGGCTGTCGATCACGATGAAGTCCACCCGCGCCCTGAGCGCCTCGAGGAAGCGTGCCATGCGCCGCGACGCGAGCACCTCCACTGGGTTGACCGGCAGTGGGCCGGTCGTGATGACGCGCAGGTACGGCTGTTCCGTTGCCTGGGCGACCCACTCGAAGTTGGCGTCGTCGGGTCCGAGAAGGGAGGTCATGCCCTTGTGGTTGGGGAGGTCGAACATCCGATGCACTCCCGGACTGCGCAGGTCGGCGTCCAGGAGGATCGTGTTGCTACCGGTCTGGGCAATCGCCACGGCCAGGTTGGCGGCCGTGGTGGTCTTGCCCTCCTTTGGCACGGCGCTGGTGACCAGGACCACCCGGATCGGGTCATCGACATTGGCGATGTCCACGTTGGTGCGAAGGGTTCGGTACGCTTCCGCGGCCTCGCCGCGCGGGTAGAGCAGGGTTGCCAGGCCGTCCCTCGGGCTGTTGCTGGGGCCCAGCCGCCTGAGCGTGATCGTGCCGATCGTGGGCAGGCCGATCAGGGCCTCGACGTCGTCCGGGGTCTTCAGCGTGTCGTCCAGGTATTCCAGGAGGAACACCAGGGCGATTGCGTTGACCAGCGCGAGCAGGGCGATGATCAGGGTGTTGAGGGCGACCCGGGGGCTGGTCGGCTCGGTCGGGACCTGGGCTGGATCGACGACGGTCAGGATGTTGGCATCGCCGCTGCTGGCATAGCCCAGGATGGTGGCATAGGCCTGCTGGAGCGAGGGGAGCTGGCCCCGCAGTGCCGCAAGTTGGCCGGCGTCCTCGGGGGTGGGGTTGCTGAGCCCCGCCAGCCGGGTGATCTCCGATTGTGCTGTGGAGATCTGCTCCTGCATGCTCTGCAGGTCGCCATCCAGCAGGTCGGTGACGATCCGCCGCACCGCCGGGTCGCTGGTGGAGATCGACGGGCTGCGCGAGATCAGCTCCTGGGCCAGCGCGTCGGCGATCTGCGCGGCGCGGGCCGGGTCGCCGTCGGAGGCCGTAATCGTGATCAGGGTGGACTCGACGGGCGCCGTCGCCGTGACCGACTTGCGGAGCGCGTCGATGGTCATGTCAAGATCCAGGTCTTCCTTGACCGCCTCGAGGAGGGGGCCCGTCGTGACGATGCTGGAATACGTCTGGCTGAGCTGCTGGCTGGCCAGGAGCTGCTGGTAATCCGGGCTCGTGCCGGGCAGCCCAAGGCCTACCAGCAGGGTCGTGTCCGCCTCGTAGACCTTGGGCAGGGACCTGCTGACCAGGTAGGCGGGCACGGCGGCGGCGACGACGAAGAGCACGGGGAGCCACCAGCGACGGCGGAGTACGCGCACCGCCGTCTGTACGTCCATGTGTCGTTCTGCCATTGCCAGGGACAGCCTCTGGTTCGTGCGGGTCGCGTCGTGCGCGCCCGTATTGTGACCGACTTCGCGTCGGCGGGCCGGATGGAGCGGGGAGGGCCTCAGGAATCTCCGCGGATCATCGACCCCGGCGGGGCACTCGATGCCGGGCGGCCGCCCGACTGACGTGGGCGATGAAGGTCCAGCGAAGGCCGGACGGCCACGGCGACCGCACGTCCATCCGCCGCGCCGGCCTCCTCGTCCGCGGATTCCGCCCGCCGGGCCAGGAAGGCAAGCCCCGCGGCGATGCCGATGATCAGCCACACCTGCTTTCGGTTGCCGAACAGGTCCAGGAAGAGCGCGTCCACCATGAAGGCCGCGAGAATCGCCCGGATGACCTGCGCGTCCGGACCCCAGCCCCGTCGCAAGACCAGCGGCACCAAGAACAGGCCAAAGAGCGCCAGGCCCACGAGGCCCAATTCCGCCCCGATCGAGACAACGAGATTGTGGGGATCGCGGTAGGCGCCCTGGTAGGCCAACCCGACGCCGGCTTCCATCACCATCTTCGGGGTATAGGCGACCGGGAAGTTGGCGTAGCCCACCCCGATGACCGGCGAGGTCTCGAAGATGACCACGCCCACCTTCCAGATGTCGGTCCGCCCCGCGCCCCCGCTGGCCGCGGCGGTCGCCACCCGGTCCACGACCAGGTTGCCCACGCCCGGGATCTGCAGCACGGCCCCGAACACCACCACCAGCAGGATGACGGCGCCGACCTTGCGGCGCAGGTCCAGGGCCGGGAAGACGAAGAGGGCGAGGGCGACGACCATGGCGACCCAGGCTCCGCGGGTGCCCGACAGGAGGATGCCGGCAAGGCTGATCAGGACCACCGAAAGGCTGAGGTATGGCCGCCGGCCGCGCAGCAGCTCGAAGGTGCAGAAGATGAAGGCGGGCAGGAGGAGCGCGGCGAAGTGGGCAGGATCCTGGCCTGCCAGGGCGACGACGCGGTCGTTCGCCACTCGATTTCCCTCCAGGAAGGCGAGGAAGCCGAGCGCGGCGAGGAACGAAGCGGAGATGCTGTAGGTCCACAGCAGGGGCCGCACCAGGCCGGGGTCGTGGACGATGACGTCCGCGACCAGGACCGCGATCGCGAACAGTTGGATGAGCGTCGACAGCTCGGCCAGGGCGACGTTGGCATTGATGGACCAGAGGCTGCTCAGGACGGCCCACTCCATGAAGGCCCAGCCCGCCAGCGGCATCGCCCGGAGGGTCAGCCGGCCGATGCGGGGAACCACGTAGAGCAGGGCGAAGATCACCGCCACGCCGCGACTGACGGTGCCGACGCCGCTCACCGACAGGGCCTCTTCGATCGGAATCAGGGCCACGAAAGCGAACAGGGGGATCAGGGCGAACCCGCCGGGCCGCGCGAGGACCGGCAACGACGCGTCCGGGAACTGGGCTGATCGCTCGCTCACGTGGCTGGTGACTTCCCTTGTCCCGCCCGGGCCGGCCCTTCCACGAGCCGGCCATCGTTACGGCCGATGCAGCATGATAGGCGCTCCCGCGCTCTCGCTCGAATGTGGCGGCAGGGGTCGGGCCGAGGAGGCAGCAGGGCGATGGTGAATCCGGCGCGGGCGAACCGTCTCCCGGCCGCGCAGCTGATCGCCGAGAGCCGGCTTGCCGGTGGAGTCTCCGGCTCCTGCGAGGACGTCGCCGCCGAGCTCGGACCCATGGCCGAGATCGCGTGCCAGTGCCGGGCGGACCTGCTCGACGCGTTCGGCCTGGCCCAACCGGGCGTGGAACGGCCATGACGAGGGCCGTGGTCGTGGACCTCCTCTGCAACTCGCCCTACTACTGCGGGGCGCTTGTCGCCGCGTTGCGCACGGAGGGCGTTCTGGCCGAGCTGGCAAGTCCCGCCTTCTACCTGGAGCCGGACTACCTCGCGGCCTACCCGGTCGCACCGTGGATCACCAACTTGACCGTCCGTGTCGCCCGGCCGCGGCCCCTGCGTCTGGCCAGCCGCACCGTCGAGGTCGCCCTCAACGGGATGCGCCTGCTGTGGCGGATCAACCGCCGCCGCTATGACGTCGTGCACGTGCAATGGATGCCGCTTGACCATCGCCAGGCGGTGGGCATGCGCCTCCTGCGAACCGTCTGCGACCGTGCCGGGGCACGCCTGGTATTCACCGCTCACAACGTGCTTCCCCACGACGACGGCGGCGCGGACCTGGCGATCGTGCGCCGGAACCTGAACTTCGCCCATCTGGTTGTTGCCCAAACCGACCATGTGGCCCGCGAGCTCCGGACGACGATCCGGACGCGGACGCCGATCGTCGAGATCCCACACGGACCGCTGTTCGCGGACCGGCCGCTTCCGGCCCCGGCGGACGCCGCCGCGCGCCTGGACTGGCCGCCGGATCCGACGATCCTGTTCCTCGGCCTTCTGCGACCGTACAAGGGCCTCGACCTCCTCGGGGAGGCCTGGCCCCAGGTGCTCCAGGCCCATCCGGGGGCGCGGCTGCTGGTGGTCGGAAAGGTGCTCGACGAGGCGGTTCGGCCCGAGCTCGAACGTCTCCGGGCCCTGCCGCGGGTGCGGGTCGTGGACCGCTATGTCTCGGTCGCCGAGATGCTCGACTCGTATGCCGTCGCCCAGGTGGTGGTCTTCCCGTACCGCCGGATCTCGCAGTCCGGTGCCCTGATGACCGCGGCCGGCGTCGGGCGTCCGAGCGTCATCACGCCGCTCGACGGCCTGGTCGAGCAGGTGCGCCCACTCACCTCTGCGGTCGTGGCGACGGAGGTGACAGGCCCGGCGATCGCCCGGGCGCTGATCGAGAGCCTGGACCGCGGCCCGGACCTGCTGCGGGCCGCCGCCACGGACCGGGAGGCGCTGGCCGCGTCCGACGGGGGCTGGGCGGCGATCGCGGCGGCGACCCGCCGTGCGTACGAGGACCTGCCGGTCAGCCCTCGCCCGTGAGGATGGGCAGGTACCGCCGGGCCAGCACCGCATAGGCGTGCTCGCGCTCCACGAACGCCCTGCCGTTGGCGCCCAGCCGGCTGCGCTCCGCGGGGGACATGTCGCGAATGGTCCGGATGGCCGCCGCCAGCGCCGTGGGGTCGTCGGGGGCCACGGTGATCCCGCAGCCTGACGCCTGCACCCAGTCGTTCGCCGCGTCTGCGGCCAGCACGATCGGCCGCGAGGCGGCCATGTAGTCGAACACCTTGTTGGACGAGATGCCGAACCGGTAGAGCGGGCTCCGGTGGTAGCCGATGTAGCAGAGGTCGAACGCCCGCAGCGTCGACGGGACGTCCGGCTTGTCGACCGGGCCCAGGAACGTCAGGTTGCGCAGTCCGTCTGCGAGCGTCCGCAGGCGATCGTTCTCCGAGCCACGGCCGACGATGACGAACCGGATGCCGTCGTCGTCGGCCAGGAGGCGGGCGGCCTCGATCAGGTTCTCGATGGCGTTCGCGGTCGCCAGCGTGCCCACGAACCCGACCGTGAACGCGCCGGAGTCCGCGACGGCCCGGACCTGCTCCGGCGCCTCCCGGGAGGGTTCCAGGAACGCGTCCGGGCTGGCCCCGTTGGGCACGATCCGCAGTTTCTCTGGCGCCATGCCCTTGGCGAGGTAGTGCGGCGCGGCGGCCGGAAAAACCGACACCACCGTGTCCGCCACGCGATAGGCGAAGCGCTCGAACCAGCCCATCACGGCGACCAGCGGATGCAGGCGTGACAGGCCGCCCAGCTCCTGGAGCGTGAGCGGCCAGACGTCCCGGACCTCGAAGACCAGTCGCCGGTCGCCCCCTCGAGCCCACAGGCGCGCGGGCAGGATGGGGAACAGGGACGGCGACGAGACGACGATCGCGTCCGGCTCCGGGAGCCGCCCGGTCGGCAGGCGGAACAGGCGCAACATGAACATGACCATGCTGCGGACGCGGCCGATGCTGATCGCCCGGTCGTAGGGCGGCACTTTCACCCAGCAATAGGTCAGCCCGTCGATGTCCTCCAGCTGGTACGTCGCTCGTGTCGCAGGCTGGCTGGCAAAGAGGTGGGAGTAGGACCCCGAGATCACCACGACCCTGGCACCCAGCTCGACCAGCTGGCGGCCGAGCTCGTAGTGCCGGAACTCCATCCCATGGTGCGGCGAGCCGGCGTACTGGTTCACGAACCAGACGACCGGCGATCCTTGCTCGTCGGGCGGCCGGCCCTGGGCCGACGGCATTCGGGGACGAGGTCCTCGGCCCGCTCAGTGGAAGCTGTTGCCCGAAAGCGTCACACCCGGCGGGCGGGAACCCATCGTGCTGTAGAACCCCTTGTAGCCGGAGTTCCGTGTCGTGATGTTCCTGAACACGATTCCCGACGCCCCGGACGACTCGAACCGGACCCCGTAGGCCTTCGCCCCGCGGATGTCGGCGCCGTCGAAGACGATGTTCCTGAGGCCGCTGCTCCAGAGGATGATCGCCTGCTGGGTGTTCGTGACCTTGAGGTTGCGCACGGTCACGTTCCACGCCGCGGGATTGGTGGCGTCGCCGTGGTCCCAGTGGACGGCACTCGCCAGGTTGCCCCGGCCGTCGACCTTGAGGTTCACGATCCGGATGTCATGAGGGCCGACGCCTTTCGCCTGGGCGAGGTAGACGCCGTGGTCCCACGTCCTGCCATCCGCGGTGGTCGCGCGGCCCGTGCAGGACGCGGTGATCGTGAGGTTCCGGAGCGTGATGTGGTGCGGCGGTCGGCGGGGCGCGTACCCGCCGACCTCGATGATCCCGGTGTACTGCGCCTTCATGTTGGTGAACCGGAACCCGTTCCAGGTCTGGTGATGGGCTCCATCTTCGAAGCTGAGGCCACCGAAGGCGCCCAGGCCGCCGCCATCGAACGTCACCCCGCCGATGGTCTCGGCGCGGACGGTGATCGGCCGGGTGCGCCTCGCGTACCGGTCGCCGCCGATCCACAGGGAGTTGCCGGCCTCGTGTCCGGACGGGCTGATCCGGTAGGTGCCGTTGGCGACCACGATCTTCCGGACCGAGTTGTCGGCCAGCTTCCTCAGCAGCGCGGAGATGGAGTTGACCCGGACGGTCCGGTTCGAGTTCGAGTTCGAGTTCGAGTCGAGCTTGCGCAACAGGCTGGACGCCACGTACACGGCGTCGACGCCGTACCGGCCGCGAACGCTCTTGCCCTTGACGACGGTGATCTTGTACCAGCTGCTCCCGGCCTTGGTGTTGCCCGCACAGGTGGAGCGCCAGCGGCCGCCGGACACCTTCTTCACGGCGGCAACTTTGGTCGCCTTGGACAAGGTTGCGACCCTGGTCGAGCTCGTTGACGGGCGCGACCGGAGCGGGACGTCGCACCTGGTCGCCAGCGTGGTGAGCGCGAGCGCCGGTGCGGGACGCACGGCTCCAACCGCGGCCAGCGCGATCGCGAGGCAGGCGGCGAGCAGCAGGAGCGACGGCTTGGCGAGCGGACGACCGCGAACGCGGTCGTTGACATGGGCGGGGCGCGGAACAAACCTGGACAAAAGCAACCTCCTCGACGAGGCGGCCAGCGTCGCGGTCCGGCGCCGGCTGATCGATTGCCTCGTCGGGCCCAACCCTACCAGTGGACCGGCAATGACGAGATCGCGCCAACGGCCTAGCCGGTGCGTCGTTCCACTGGGCGGGGTTCAGCGGAAGTTGTTGTCGGTGAGCGTCAGGCCCGGCGGGTTGGTGCCCATCGAGCTGTAGAAGCCGCCGTAGCCCGAGTTCACGGTCGAGATGTTCCTGAGCGTGATCCCCGAGGCTCCGTGCGACTCGAACAGGACGCCGTAGGCCTTTGCATCCTTGATGTCGGCGCCGTCGATCGTGATGTCGTGCAGGCCGTCGATCCACAGGATGATCGCCGACTGGGTGCCCGTGACGTGGAGGCTTCGCACGGTCACGTTCCAGGCCGGCGGGTTGGCAGCATCGCCGTGATCGAAGTGGACGGCGCTCGCGAGGTTCCCCGAGCCGTCCACCGTGAGGTTCTCCACGAGGATGTCGTGCGGGCCGACGCCAGTGGCGTGAGCGAGGTACATGGCGTGATCCCAGGTACTGCCGCTCGCGGTGGTCGCCCGCCCCGTGCTTGACCCGAGGACGGTCATGTTGCGGATGGTGATGTTGTAGGGCGACCGGCGGGGGAGGTAGCCGCCGACCTCGATGATCCCGGTGTACTCCGCCTTCATGTTCGCGAATCGGAAGCCGTCCCTGGTCTGGTCGTGGGCTCCGTCCTCGAAGCTCCGGCCGCCGATGGCGCCGCTGCTGCCGCTGCCGTCCAGGGTCACCCCGCCGATGGTCTCGGCGCGAACGGTGATCGGCCGGGTGCGGCTGGCGAACCGGTCGCCGCCGATCCACAGGGAA
>DATDJA010000246.1:0-4900 GCA_036520795.1 Candidatus Limnocylindrales bacterium | reverse complement strand
CGCGGGCTGAGGTCGACGTTGCGGCCGTTGACGGTGACCCGCCGGGCGGCCTCGTCGAGGGTGATGACGCCGACCTCGAGGCGAGGCTCCGGGCGCCTCGGCCCGGCCTCCGCGCGACGTGCGAGCGCACGCAGCCGTGCCGCGATCTCCTGGTAGGCGAACGGCTTGACGACGTAGTCGTCGGCGCCGGCGTCCAGGCCGGAGACCCGGTCGTTGACGGTGTCGCGTGCCGTGAGCATCAGGATGCTCACCTCGATCTTGTCGCGCCGCAGGCGGCGCGCCACGTCGAGGCCGGACATGTCCGGCAGCCCGATGTCGAGGATGATCGCGTCCAGGCCCTCGATCGCCCGTGCGAGATCGATGCCGGTCTGGCCGTCGGGCGCGAGCTCGACGATGTGCCGGTCTTCCTCGAGCAGCCGGGTCAGCGCGCGGGCGAGGCGCTCGTCATCCTCGACCAGGAGCAGGTGCATGGTCTCCTCGGGTCCTCGCTCAGGGGACGACGGTCACGTCGCTGGCGGTGCCGAGGCTGACGGAGCCGTTGCCGTTCCCATTGCCATTCCCATTTCCGTTCCCGTTGCCGGGTCGGAAGCCGCCCGAGAGCTTCAGGATCACGGTCTTGCCGGCCTCGACGTCCGACGCCGTCGCGTCGGCCTGCTGATGGTACGTGGTCGCGGAATCGAGGCCGATGGTGATCGTGTTGCCATCGGCGGTCTTGATCGTCACCGAGTCAGCCGTGATCGAGTCGACGGTGCCCTCGATCGTCGGGCCACCGGCGAACCCGAAGCGGCCGCCGTTGCCATTGCCATTGCCGCTGTTGGCGCCGGGCCCGGCCCCGAAGCCGCCGTTGGGGTCGAGGCTCGCGCCGGGACCCCCGTTGGTGAAGAAGCGGCCGCCGGGCGTGACGCCGGCAACCTGCGTCGGCGCGGCGGCGGGGGCCGTCGAGCGACCGACCGCGAACGCAACCCCGGCCGTCGCAACCAGCACCGCGACGCCGAGCGCGACGTTGAGGATGGACACGGATCCCGACTTGCGGGCGGGCTTGGCGACGGGCGGCGTGGGCGCGATGGCCGAGCCGGTGGCCACGACGGGGGTGCCGACCGGCATCGGCTCGGGCTGTGCCGGCTGGAACGCGGTCGCGGACTGCGCCGGCGCGAACGCCGGCATCGGCGGCACGGGCTCCGTCGGGGACGCGTCGGCCGAGAGGTTCGCGGGCTCGTGGGGCGTGGTCATGCGGGGTATCTCCTTACTCGTAGCGCAGCGCGCTGATGGGGTCGAGGCGGGCCGCCTGGCGCGCCGGCCAGACGCCGAACACGACGCCGACGGCGAGGCTGAACAGGAACGCGACGGCGAGCGTCGTGGGGCTGAAAGCGAAGGTGATCCCGCCCAGGCGTGCGATGAGCCCGGACACGGTGAGGCCGAGCACGATGCCGATCAGCCCGCCGAGGCCCGACAGCGTCAGGGCCTCGATCAGGAACTGCGCGAGGATGTCGCGACGCCGGGCACCGACCGCCTTGCGGATGCCGATCTCGCGGGTCCGCTCGCGGACCGAGACCAGCATGATGTTCATGATCCCGATGCCGCCCACGATGAGCGAGATCGAGGCGATGCCGCCGAGCAGCATCGTGAGCGTGCCGCTGATCGACGACGCGGTCTCGAGGAGCTGCGCCTGGTCGAAGATCGAGAAGTCGTCGTCGTTGGCCGCCGCCAGCTCGTGGCGCGTCCGCAGGACGCTCGTGATCTCGGCCTGGACGGCGTCCATCTGCGACTCGTCGGCGACGCTGACGCCGATCGTGCGCACGCCGTCGCCGGCGACGAAGTACTTGTGCACGATCCCGATCGGGACCATGACCTGGTCGTCGGGATCCGCGAAGCCGGCGCCCCCCTTGGGCTGGAGGATGCCGATCAGCCGGAACGGCAGGCCGCCGATCGTGATCTCGCTGCCGATGGAGGTGGCGTCGAGGCCGAGGTCGTCGGCGGTCGTCGCCCCCAGCACCGCGACCCGCAGGTCCTGCTCGACCGCGGTGTCGGTCAGGAACGTGCCCTGCCACAGGTCGTACGCGCGCACGGTCGCGTAGTCGGCGCTGGTGCCGATGATCGAGGTCGTGGTGGTCTCGCCGTCGGCGCCAACGGTCGCCTGGGTCTGGGTCTCCGGCGCGACACCCGCGACGCCGTCGATGGCGCGGAGGGCATCGGCGTCGGCGGTGGTCAGCGTGGAGCTGGCGCCGCCGTTCGCGCCGGCGGCCGAGATGGTCAGCAGGTTGGTGCCGAGGTTCGCGAGCCGCTCGGTGATGTTCGCGGTCGTCCCCTGTCCGACGCCGACCAGAGCGACCACCGACGCGACGCCGATGATCACGCCCAGCATCGTCAGGGCCGCGCGGAGGCGGCCGGTCCGGAGGCGCGAGAAGGCGAGCCGGATGAGCTCGAGGATCTTCATGCCGAGAGCCGCCCGTCGCGGATGTGCACCTGGCGACCCGCGGACGCGGCGACCTCCGTGTCATGGGTGATCAGCACGATCGTGCTGCCGGCGCGGTTGAGCTCGCGCAGCAACTCGAGGACCTCGTGGCCCGAGGCCTGGTCGAGGTTGCCCGTCGGCTCGTCGGCGAGGATCAGGGCCGGATCGGTGACCAGCGCACGGGCGACCGCGACGCGCTGCTGCTGGCCGCCGGAGAGCTCCGACGGCTCGTGGGTGACGCGATCGCCGAGGCCGAGCCGTTCCAGCGCCTCGGTCGCGCGGCGGGTCCGCTCGGCGCGGCTCACGCCCTGGTACAGCAGCGGCGTGGCGACGTTCTCCAGGGCCGTCGTCCGCGGCAGCAGGTTGTAGGACTGGAAGACGAAGCCGATCGTGCGGCTCCGGACGCGCGCGAGGCCGTCGTCGTCGAGCTCCTCGACGGGCGTGCCGGCGAGCCGGTACGTCCCCTCGGTGGGCCGGTCTAGGCAGCCAACGATGTTCATCATCGTGCTCTTGCCCGATCCGGACGGCCCGACGATCGCGAGGAACTCGCCCCGGTGGACGTCGAGGTCGACCTCGCGCAGGGCCGGCACCGTGACGTGGCCCATGTCGTAGGTGCGGCTGATGCCGCGCAGGCTGATGATCGGCTCGGGCGCTTCCATCGCGGCGCTCACGGCCTGAACTCGCCCGGGCCGCCGCCATTGACGACGACCGGAGCGGTGCCGCCACCGAAGCCGCGGCTGAAGCCATTGCCGTTGGTGCTGCCGCTGCTCGCGAGCCGGTCCGCGGCCGTCCCGGTGATCACCGCGTCGCCCTCGGCCAGGCCGGACTTGATCTCGGCGGTCGTGCTGGTCACGAGACCGACCTCCACGGGCTTCACGGTCGGCGTGCCGTCGGCGCCCATCACCTGGACCCGGTAGTCGCCCGTCGTCCCGCGCAGGGCCTCGGCGGGGACCGTGAGCACGTTGCTGGCCGACGCCGTGACGATCGTGATGTCGGCGGTCATGCCGGCGCGCAGGGCCGTCGGGCCACCTGTGAGGGTGACGGTGACCGGGTACGAGACGACGCTGCCGGAACCGCTGCTGTCGCCGGCCGTCGGCGCGATCGCCGAGACCGTGCCCGTGATCGTCGCCCCGATGGCGTCGACGCCGATGGTCGCCTCCTGGCCGACCGACATCGAGCTGATGTCGCTCTCGACCACGTCGGCGGTGACCTCGTAGGTGGAGGAAGCGATCGAGATCGCTGTCCCCGTCGAGTCGAGGCCCTTCCCGATGCTGACGGCGGTGACGGTGCCGTCGATGGGCGCGGTCAGCGTCGCGTAGCGGATCTGGGCGCGCAGGTCGTCGACCTGCTGCTGCGCGTCGCGGCGGGCGTTGACGGCGTTGTACCGGCCGACCTTCGCCTGCCGGATCGCGTCCGTCCCTGACGCGTCGTCGAGCGTCCCTTTCGCCTGCTTCTCCTGCAGGCGTGCCGAGCGAAGTGAGGCCTGCGCGTTGAGCAGCTGCTGCCGCACGTCGGCGGTGGACGCCGTCGCGAGGACGTCGCCCGTCTTGACGGCTTGCCCGACCGTCGCCTTGACGTCGGCCACGGTCCACGTGCCGGATCCCGCGGCGGCGCTCGAGTCGGAGGCCAGGACGGGCGGGGCACCGAACCCGAGGTCATACGTCGCGGTCGAGGCGATCGTGCCGGTCGCGGCGACGCTGTCGGTCACATCGCCGGTCGTCGCGGGCGTGGTGAGGTACTGGGTCGCATTGGCCGAGCCGGCGAGCTGGATGCCCCCGACCGAGTAGGCGATTGCGGCGCCCCCGGCGACGACCAGCAGGACGATGACGAGCAGCTTGAGCTTCATGGGCGTGACGGTCCTCTCTCCGTGGTGTGGTTGGCAGATGGAATTCGGTGGGCGGCGCGCGCTTTCAGGCCGGGCCGGTGGTCGCGCGTGCGATGAGGTCGGCCGCGTCGTTGATCGGGATCGCGAAGCCCAGGCCCTGGGCGGTAGAGGCGACCGCGGTGTTGATGCCGATGACCGCGCCCGAGGCGTCGAGCAGCGGACCACCGCTGTTGCCGGGGTTGATCGCGGCGTCGGTCTGGATGAGGCCGGTCAGCTGGACCGGGCGGCCGGTCGACTCGTCGGCGACGGTGACGTCGCGACCGAGACCCGAGACGATCCCCCTGGTCACGGTCTCGGTGTAGGTGCCGAGCGGGCTGCCGATCGCGATCGCGGTCTCGCCCACCTCGACCGACGAGGAGTCGGCGATTCGTGCGGCCGCCAGGCCCGTCGCGTCGACCTTGATCAGCGCCAGGTCGTTGTCTGTCGCCTGCTCGACGAGGGTGGCCGGGTACGTGCTCCCGTCGTGGAGCTCGACGCTCAGGCTGGTGCTGTTCTCGGTGACGTGGCGGTTGGTCAGGATGTAGCCGTCGGCGGTGAGGATGATCCCCGAGCCGATGCCCCGG
>DATDJA010000245.1:0-4198 GCA_036520795.1 Candidatus Limnocylindrales bacterium | reverse complement strand
ACCTGCTGACCAGGGTCGGGTTCGATCCCGACGATGACCGAGTCGTGCTCGGCATGATCGGCCGGATGGACCCCCAGAAGGGGTTCGACCTCCTCGCGGACGGGATCCCGGAGCTGCGGGCCGCGGGCGCGCGGATCGTCGTCCAGGGCAGCGGTCACGCGTCCCTCGCCGATCCGTTCCGGGCCCTCGCGGCCGCCCATCCGACCAGCGTTGCCCTCATCGAGCGCTTCGACCGTGACATGGCCCGTCGCATCTATGCCGGCGTCGACCTGTTCCTGATGCCGTCGCGCTTCGAGCCCTGCGGTCAGGGCCAGATGATCGCGCTCCGCTACGGCACGCCGCCGGTCGTCCGACGAACCGGCGGTCTCGCCGATTCCGTCATCGACGCAACGGACCGGCCGCAGGACGGAACGGGCTTCGTGTTCGCGGACGCGACGCCCGGGGCGCTGGTCGCGGCGATCGCGCGGGCGGCGGCGATGCGGACCTCGGACCCGGCCGGCTGGGCGGCGCTCCGCGACCGGGGCATGGCGGTCGACTTCCGCTGGGACACGGGGGCGGCGCCCCGCTATCTCGAGGCGTACCGGCGCGCGATCACCCTGCGCAGGGGCGACGCGTAGAATCGGGCTCCGTCCCGATCCCCCAACGGGCGCCAGCCCGGAGGCCGCCAATGCCCAGGCAGTTCGTCGTCCAGGTCACCAACCAGCCCGGCCAGCTCGCGCTGCTCGCCGAGCAGATGGCCGCGCGCGGCGTCGACCTGCGCGCGATCGGCGGCGGCGGCATCGGCGAGCTCGGGCACATGATCATGACGACGGCGGACGACGACACGGCGCGCGACGTGCTCGAAACCGGTGGCTGGACCTACTTCGAGGGCGAGTCGGTGCTCGCCGAGGTCGACGATCGGCCTGGCGGCATGGCCAGGCTTGCCCGCGAGCTCGCCGACGCCGGCGTCAACGTGCACGGGCACCTGTTCCTCGGGCGCTGGAGCGACCGGGCGACGTTCGCCTTCGTCGTCGACGATCCGGAGAAGGCGCGGCCGATCCTCGAGCGTCGCTGACGTGACTCTTGGCGCGGTCGGGGACCCCCGGATAGGTCATTCCGGTGGTGCGCGGATGCACCGTAGACTGGACGCAACACATATTCAGGACGTCGCTCGCACGGCATCCTGAGGGCTCAGGCCCAGGGCCCGACGCGGCCCATCGACCCCACATCGCCATCAAAACCGCTCTTGGGGACCCTCGCCCATGCTCCGTCGCCTCACGCCGCTGCTCGCCATCCTCCTGGTTGTCATCGTCGCCAGCCCGGCCAACGCCCTCTCGCTGAAGCGCGAATGGCGGGCCTCCGTCGGGGGAGGGGCGAACGGCAGCGCAGTCCTCGAGGCGTGGACAAACGGAACGGGCACGCTGACGGCGAGCCTCAAGGGACTCAAGCGCAACACCACCTACAAGGTCAGCCTCCGCAAGGGCTCGTGTAACCACCCCACGAAGGTCCTCGGAAGGCTGGGTTCGGTGCGGACCAACGCGTCCGGCGCGGCCCCGGTGTCCAAGACCATCGACAGCGCCCAGATGGCCTGGGTGTGGTGGGCGCGCTCGGGAAAGATCACCGCGCGTTTCACGGCCGGATCGTCCGTGAAGTGCGCCAAGTTCTGGTACCACCGTGCGAGCCGGGTCGTCATCCCGCGCTATGACATCGACCTGGCGGTGGTGAAGGGGCCCAAGGGCTACCCGTACTGCAACGTGGCGATGTACATGCGATCGCTGTACCAGCCCACCGAGCCCGGTGTGTCGTTCATCTATGCGCACGCGCGGACGGGCATGTTCCTGCCGCTGCTCAACGCGTCGAAGAAGCACAGCGGCCGGGCGATGATCGGCAAGACCGTCTACGTCTACACGTCGGACTCGGTCCGCCACACCTACCGGATCACGAAGGTCAGGCGGCACGTCCGGGACATCAGCTCATCGCTCAAGATCACCGACGAGCGGCTGTGGCTCCAGACGTCCGAGGGCCCGAACAGTTCCTATCCCAAGCTGATCATCGTCGCCGAGCGGACCGGTTCGAGCTCGGTCTCGTACGACGCCGCCCACCCCAACGCCAAGCCCAAGCGCTGCTGAGCTGCGCGCCGAGGCAGGCGCGCGCTCAGGTTGACCAGCGCACCGGATCCGGTCCGGCGTCGCCCCCAGCGTCGAGGAATCGACGCAGCAGCAGCGCCTCCGCCTCCGTCTCGCGACGCTGGGCCCCGGAGAGCGGCGTCATCGGCTCGAGCGTGATGGTGCGCTCGTGGCCCTTGCCCTTCGTGGTCCAGAACCCGGCCATGAAGCCGTCGACCGAGAACGCCGCGCCACCGACGAGGCTCCGCTCGGACGTGCGCGCCTCCTCGGGGATGATCCGGGCCCGATCGGCGTGTGACAGGTAGACGTTGTCGTAGAAGGGGAAGAACCGGACAGGGGCCGGAACGTCCGCCTCGGCGATCGGGGCCCCGGGAACATCGAACAGCTCGCGGCCGCGCTCGTCGCGGAAGGTTCGCAGGCGCGGTCGCAGCCGCTCCATCGGCTCCTTGAGCCCCGTGAGTCGCGTCCACGCGGCGACATCGCTCGTCGCGGCGGGCCCGAAGGCGGCGAGGTAGCGGAGGATCATGGCGTCGGGCGCGGTCTCGGCGCCGAGCGGGCGGCCGCTCCACGTGTCGAGCGTGGTGAGCCTCACCTGGCCGGTCGTGTGCCACAGCCCTCGCGGCGTGACCTGGAACGTTGGCAGCAGCCCGCGGCAGGCGTACGCGAGGTTCGGCGCGTCGCGATCAGGGAAGCGCTCGGCCATCGCGACCCGCAGCTCGGCCAGCGAGCGTGGCCGCTCCTCCACGAGCTGTCGGCCGAGCGCGAGGACCGGATCGAGGTCGACGCCCTCGAGTCCGACGCTCCAGGTCTTGTTCCTGAACAGCTCGCCGTCGAGGACCGGCTGGACAACGGGCCGGAAGGCCAGGGCGTCTTCGGTCGAGACGAGGTGAATCGTCGATCGCATCAGGGCCATGCGGACGGCCCGCTTGTCGAGCAGCAGCCGCTCGAGTTCGGCTGGGTCGAAGTCCCGGAGGCGCGACCAGAGCGCGACGTACGGATCCTTGGGCTCCTGGGCCTGCATCCCGACCAGGTGCTCGACCATCGCGAGCGCCGGCATCGTCGTCCGCTCCAGCAGGTGCTGGCGGGCGAGCAGCGTCCGGTTGAGGACCCGCGTCGAGAGCACCTGCGCCGTCACCCAGTCATCTTCGCAGCCGGCACGCCCGAACCCGGCAGGATTGGCGCTACCGTGCACGCGTGATGCGCCATCGGATCGCGGACGCAACCGTGACCGTCGTCGACGGGGCCGGTGCGCCCGTCGCCGGCCACGACGTCGTCGTCGCGCAACGCCGCCACAGGTTCCACTTCGGCGGGACGGACTTCGACCTCGTCGACCTGGCGAACGGCGAGCTCTCGGGGGAGCGGCGGGTCATCGTCGAGCGGTCGTCGGCGGCGTTCCTCGACCTGTTCGACTTCGCGACGCTCCCGTTCTACCTGGGGCGCTTCGAGCCCGTCCGCGGGCGGCCGGACACGGCGCGGATCCGGACCGCGGCCCGGTGGCTGGTCGATCGCGGGTGCCTGGTCAAGGGCCACCCGCTGTGCTGGCATTCGGTGACGGCCGACTGGCTGACGGAGCTGCCGGTCGAGGAGGTCATCGACGTCGCGCTCGCCCGGATTCGCCGCGACGTCGCCGACTTCGCGGGGCTCATCGACACCTGGGACGTGATCAACGAGGTCGTGATCATGCCGGTCTTCGACCGAGGCGAGAACGGCATCACGAAGATGGCGCAGCGCCTCGGGCGGGTGGGGATCGTGCAGGCAACGTTCGAGGCGGCCCGCGAGACCAACCCCGGCGCCACGCTCCTGCTCAACGACTTCGACATGTCCGCGGAGTACGAGCGGCTGATCGAGGGTTGCCTCGATGCCGGGATCCGGATCGATGCCCTCGGGCTCCAGTCGCACATGCACCAGGGCTACTGGGGCGTCGAGAAGACGCTGGACGTCCTTGACCGATTCTCGCGCTTCGGGCTGCCCATCCAGTTCACCGAGAGCACGCTCGTCTCAGGGCACCTGATGCCGCCCGAGATCGTCGACCTCAACGACTACCAGGTCGCCGACTGGCCGACGACGCCCGAGGGCGAGGCCCGTCAGGCCGA
>DATDJA010000244.1:0-2547 GCA_036520795.1 Candidatus Limnocylindrales bacterium | reverse complement strand
ACGAGCAGACCGCCGCCGGGTCGTCCGCCGCCGGGTCGAGCGGTCGCCGGACCGGCGGCCAGCACGGGCGCCACCTCGCCACCCTGGGCGCCGACGCCGGGGACGAGGAACGCGAGGCCGGGCGCGAGCTCCCGGATCGCGGCCAGCTCCGCCGGTGCCGTCGCGCCGACCACGAGCCCGACCGTCCCGCCCGGTCCCCAGTCGCCGGCCCGCCGTGCCACCCGCGCCCACAGGGGCTCCGCGGGCGCACCGGTCGATGGGTCGCCCGCGACCACGAGGCCCTGCAGCTCCTCCGCGCCCGCGTTCGAGGTGCGGCACAGCACGTAGGCGAAGCGATCGACGCGGTCGAGCAGCGGCTCGATCGCCGCCTCGCCGAGATACGGGCTCACGGTGACGGCGTCGGCGCCGAGGACGTCGAACAGGGCGATCGCCTGGCGGGCCGCCGTCGGTCCGATGTCGCCCCGCTTCGCGTCCGCGACGAACGGGACGTCCGGGGGGACCAGCGCGCGCAGCCGCTCGAGCGCCGCGATGCCGGCCGATCCATGGGCTTCGAAGAACGCGAGGTTCGGCTTGACCGCGGCGGCGTACGGGAGCGCCGCCTGGACGATCAGCCGCGCGAAGCGCTCGACGCCGTCGAGGGTCGGGGGGAACCCGACCGGCAGGGCCCCCGGGTCCGGATCGACGCCCAGGCACAGGACCGACCCCGTGGCCGCGGTCCGGGCGCCGAGCCGGTCAAGGTACGGCGTCACGAGGGCGACGGCGAGTCCGCGGGCGAGGATGGGGGTGTCGCGACCGGCAGGTCTTCGGGTGACACGAACCAGTCGGGTCGCGAGACGCCGTCGAGGCCGGCCGCGGTCGTGAGGTCGAGCGTCTCCTTCACGGTCCACGTGGGACCGGAGCCCTCGAGCTGGGCCATCCGCAGGTCGGTCACCTGGCCGGCGACGTGGAGGTAGGCGACCTGGTCGCCGCGGGGAGACCACGCGGGCGCCCAACTCTGGCCGTCGTTGGTCAGGCGTGCGAGCTCCGCCCCCGTGCTGGCGCTGAGGATCACGACGTCCGTGCCGAAGGCGCTCGTCTTGGTGGCGGCGATGTACCGGCCGTCCGGCGACCAGGACGGGTGCAGGTAGCCCGGGCCGGTCACCGGCCTGGCGTTCTCCGTGTCGGGGTTCCAGGCGTAGATCCGCGGCGTCCCCTTGGCGCCATCACGGTCGTTGAGCACGTACAGGAGCCGCCCGCCGTCCGGCCGCCAGGCGGGGTCCTGGTGGCCAAGCGGCGCCACCTGTTGCAGCTTGAGGTCCCGGATCCTGTCGTTCTTGAGGTCGAACAGCTTGAGGGTGACGTCGCTCGTCGTGGGATCGGGCAGGTCGGTCGCCATCGCGACGTAGCGGCCGTCGGGCGAGAGGACAGGCTCACGGATGAACCCGTTCCACTTGAACGGCCCGGGCGGGTCGACGAGCCCGTCGAGCAGCCGCTCCGTGTTGCCGTCGGCGACGTTGACGCGCATCAGCGCGGGCACGTTGAGCCGGTAGTCCTTGACCTCGCCGTCGATGCTCCACTTGCCGTCCGCCCGGCGCGACCGGACGAAGAACACGGACTTGCCATCCTGGGAGAAGGACGGCATCGAGTCCTCGACATCCTTGCCCGGCGCGGTCAGCTGGGTGGCCTTGTCCCCCGTCTGGACCCAGATGTTGCCGTCCTTCGCGTACACCAGCGTGCCCGCCACCTCGATGCCGGGCTCCGGGGTCGGGACGATGACGATGTTCGACGGGGTCGGCGTCCGCGCGGGGATCTCGTCGCTCGCCTGCGCCCCGCCGGGGTCGCCACCGCCGGGCGTGGGCAGCTGGCCCTGGGTCAGCCCGAGGGTGACGAAGCCGATCACCAGCAGGCCGAGGATCGAGACGACCGCCGCGATCGGGACGCCGCTCGGCAACAGGCCATACGGGTCCCTCGTTGGCCGCTTGGCCGGCGCGGGGCGGACGGGGTCGCGGGGGGTCTGCGTCATGCGGCTCCTCTGCCGACCGACACGGGGATCTCAACGGGGACCGCGGTCGCGTCCGCGTTCCCCGCCGCGCGGGCCAGGACCTCGGCCGCGCGCGGGTGGGCGCCGGACGCCGAGACGTCGCGGACCTCGAGCTGGAGCGTCTCGAGGCCGCCGAACGTGCGGCTGGCCAGGCGGGCGACGACGTCGACTCGATCGCCCTCCACGATGGCCTCGGCAAGATCGGGGCGACCGAAGGCGATTCCATCGAGGACGTCGCGCTCGCGACGCAGCACGAGCTGGGTGTGGCCGCCGTTTGCGGCCCGGACGCGCTGGACCGTCAGGCCGAGGACGGCGACGAGCGGCTCCGGGTTGCCGGTTCCGCATGGCGCGAGGCGCGCAAGGTCGCGGTACAGGCCGTAGTCCACGAACGACGCGGGGAGCACCAGGTCCACGTTGAGCGGCTTCCGGGGATCCTCCGGAGCCGCGGACGCGGCCTCCGCGAGGAAGCGCGCGGTGAACGCGTCCCAGCGCTCCACCGGCAGCTCGAAGCCGGCGGCCGCGGCGTG
>DATDJA010000243.1:0-2481 GCA_036520795.1 Candidatus Limnocylindrales bacterium | reverse complement strand
GAATCGGGAGAACGTCTGGAACGGCCGCCCGATCTCCTTGATCATTCCCGCCAAGCCGCTCGAGGTCCTGGAAGGCCAAGTCGTCCCGCTCATCGAGCTCATCCCGCCCGTCCACCAGCGCGTCTACAAGATGGGGCTGGAGCACCTCGGCATCGTGGTCGGCGACAAGTTCGACACGTTCGTTGGCGCCCACAAGCCCGTCCTGACGGGCCAGCAGTTCCAGGGCCCGAACAGCACACCTGACCCCGTCTACATCCTGTTCGAGGACTTCACCCACGTGAAGTTCTATCGACTGTCACTGCAGGCATCCGTCGAGCTCGATGGTGGCCGATTCGAGGACGGGTTCCACCACGTCGACGACTGGGTGCCTCAGCGGCTGGTCACGGCCACCGGCCCCAACCCGCTGCCGCGCTGACTACCGACCGAGGATCTCGACGAGCATCTCCACGAAGCGCGGCCCGTCAGCGTCGAAGGCGAACTCGACGTTCGGGATCCCATCGGGGGTCGGGCGCACATCGCAGATCGTGCGTCCCGCAGCCAGCGTCGACGTCGTCTCGACATCCACCCGGATGTGCCGGGTCGTGAGCACGGCAGGTTCGATGACGGCGCAGACCGCGAGGGCATCGTGCACGGGCGCGGTCGATGCGCCGGCCATCGGCTGGGTCGCGTTGTACCCAGCGATTCGCTGCTCGACGATCGCCGCCGTCGCGTCCGCCGCCACGGTTCCGAGCGCTCGAAGGCGCGCGCAGTCGTCGAGAGAGACGGGGGCGCGATGGGTCGCATCGAGGGGGACCATCCGGATCGGGCGGCCACACTCGACGACGATCCGGGCGGCCTCGGGATCCACCCAGAAGTTGTACTCGGCCGATGCCGTCCGATTCCCGCTCTCGTGGGCGCCGCCCATGATGACGATCTCCGGGATCCACTCGGCCATCCTCGGCTCCTTGAGGAGGGCCATCGCCACGTTCGTCAGCGGCCCGACGGCAACGAGCGTGATGTCGCCCTGGGAATCCATGTACGTGTCGACCAGCCAGTCCACCGCGTGCTCCGGGCGAGCCTGCGTCCGGGCAGCCGGCAGGTCCAACAGGTTGCGATGGATGACCGCGGCCATCCCCCGGTCCCCCTGGGCCCGCACCATCGGTGTCGCCATCCCGCGAAAGACGGGGATGTCCGGCCGTCCGATCAGGTCGAACACACGAAGCGTGTTCTCCGTCGTGTCGTCGACGCCGGTGTTGCCGTTGACGGCGGTCGCCCCGACCAGCTCGATGGCGGGCGACAGCGCGGCAACCATCAGCGCGACCGCATCGTCCGTGCCGGTATCGACGTCCAGGATGATCCTCGTGGCCATGACGCAAGTCTAGGGCGGCGGGACGGCTGCCCCGACCACCGGAATTGGCCGCGGCGACTCAGGCCTCAGCCGACGCGTCCCCGCGGGTCTCCGGAGGGTCGGGCGCGCCGTATACGATCGACGTGTGACTCCATCCCCCAGCGTCGACACCGACCCAGTCCGGCTCGCCCAAGCCTTTCCGGCTGACTTCACCTGGGGCTTCGCCGCCTCGGGCCACCAGATCGAGGGAGCAGCGGCCGAGGACGGCCGAGGACCGTCGATCTGGGACACGTTTGCCCGCCAGCCGGGCGCCATCGCCGATGGCAGCAATGGCGACGTCGCCTGCGACCACTACCACCGCTACCCCGAGGACGTCCGGCTGATGGCCGATCTGGGCGCACGCGTCTATCGGTTCAGCGTCAGCTGGTCGCGCGTCCTGCCCACGGGGACGGGCGCAGTCAACCAGCGCGGCCTCGACTTCTACGAGCGCCTCGTCGACAGCCTGCTTGCCGCGGGCGTTCGACCGCTGGTCAACCTGTTCCACTGGGACCTGCCGCAGGCACTCCAGGACCGCGGTGGCTTCGCCGACCCGCAGGCCGTGGGCTGGTTCACCGACTACGCCGCGCTGCTCGCGTCGAACCTCGGCGACCGCGTCACCGACTGGATGACGTTCAATGAGCCGGCCTGCTTTGCGTTTCTCGGCCACGCCGACGGGATCCATGCGCCCGGCTTGCGCGACTGGCCGACCGCGATCCGCGTCGCCGACAACGAGCTTCGCGCACATTCCAGCGCCACGCAGGCGATCCACGCCCTGGTCGGCGGATCGAAGGTCGGCATCGCGATCGACGTCAACCAGGTCGCGCCTGCGACCGATTCGGAGCAGGATCGGGTCGCCGCCAGCCGGTGGAGCTCGGCTCGGGACGCGTGGTTCCTGGATCCGCTGTTCGGGCGTGGCTACCCGGCGCTGGGACTCGAGGCCCACCGCGAGGCGGGTCACCTCAAAGGCTTCGAGCTCGACGAGCCGCCGGCCGGCGACCTCGACTACCTGGGCCTGAACTACTACCGCCGCGACTCGGTCAGCGCCAGGTCGGACCGCGCCTTCGACTGGGAGATCGGCGCCGCACCGGGCTCGGAGCAGACGCAGATGGACTGGC
>DATDJA010000242.1:0-3095 GCA_036520795.1 Candidatus Limnocylindrales bacterium | reverse complement strand
ACGCCGCGCCACCGAACCAGCGGTTGATCCGGGCCAGGTCGCGCAGGTTCCCGCGCAGGACCGCGGGGTCGTCGAGCGGGCCGTCGAGGAGCTCGCTGGCCCCGGCGAGTCGTCGCATCGCCGCAGCGTAGCCGAGCGGGCCTACCGGGATGGCGATCGCCCGATGCCATACTGGCCGCGTGAGCACCGATCGCGCCGTCACGCGCAGCGACGCGGCCGCGCCGTCCTCGTGGGGGATGGGCGAGGGGCAGGCGATCCCGTGGGAGTACGCGCCGGCGCCCGAGGCACGCGACGTCGTCAAGCTCCGGGAGCGCTACGGCCTGTTCATCGACGGCCGCGACGTCGAGGCGTCCGACGGCGGCACCTTCACCAGCGTCGACCCGTCCACCGAGCTCCCCCTCGCCCTCGTGTCCAAGGCCACCGCCGCCGACATCGACCGCGCCGTTCGGGCCGCCAAGCGCGCCGGGCGCCGCTCCTGGACGGACATGCCCGGCCGCGAGCGCGCCAAGTACCTGTTCCGGATCGCCCGCATCCTCCAGGAACGTTCGCGGGAGTTCGCCGTCCTCGAGTCGATGGACTCGGGCAAGCCGATCAAGGAGAGCCGCGACGTCGACATCCCGCTCGCGGCCGCCCACTTCTGGTACTACGCGGGCTGGGCGGACAAGCTCGAGTACGCGTTCCCTGGCCGCGTCGCGCGACCGCTTGGCGTCGCGGCGCAGATCATCCCGTGGAACTTCCCGCTGCTGATGCTGGCCTGGAAGATCGCGCCTGCCCTGGCCGCCGGCAACACGGTCGTCCTCAAGCCGGCCTCGACCACCCCGCTGTCGGCCCTCCTGTTCGCCGAGGTCTGCCGCCAGGCCGACCTGCCACCGGGCGTCGTCAACATCGTCCCGGGCCCGGGTGAGATCGGCATGGCGCTGGTGACCCACAAGGACGTGGCCAAGGTGGCGTTCACCGGCTCGACGGAGATCGGCAAGAAGATCCACCGCGCGATCGCGGGCACGGACAAGGCGATCACGCTCGAGCTCGGCGGCAAGGCCGCCAACATCGTGTTCGAGGACGCGGCGCTCGACCAGGCGGTCGAGGGGATCGTCAACGGCATCTACTTCAACCAGGGCGAGGTGTGCTGCGCGGGCTCGCGGCTGCTGGCCCAGGAGTCCATCGCGGACGAGCTGGTCGACCGGCTCAAGACCCGCCTCTCGACGCTGCGGGTCGGCGACCCGCTGGACAAGAACACCGACGTCGGGGCGATCAACTCGAAGAGCCAGCTGGAGAAGATCACCGAGCTCGTCGCGTCCGGGGTCGCCGAGGGCGCCGAGCTGTACCAGCCGGCCTGCGACCTCCCCGAGCGCGGCTACTTCTTCCGCCCGACGCTGTTCACCAACGTCGCCCAGAGCCACCGCGTCGCGAAGGAGGAGATCTTCGGGCCGGTGCTCTCGGTGCTGACGTTCCGGACGCCCGACGAGGCCGTCGAGAAGGCGAACAACACGGCCTACGGCCTGTCGGCCGGGATCTGGACCGAGAAGGCGTCGAAGGTGTTCGCGATGGTCCAGGCGATGAAGGCGGGCGTGGTCTGGGCGAACACGTTCAACCGCTTCGACCCGACGTCGCCGTTCGGCGGCTACAAGGAGTCGGGCTTCGGGCGCGAGGGCGGCATGCACGGCCTGCACGCGTACGTTCGCCTGGAGGACCGCTGATGGGCGATCGCAAGGCGCGGGCGCTCGGGGCCGGCGAGGGCGAGTCCGTGTGGTCGCTCGGCGGCCGGTTCACGATCAAGGCCGACAGCGACCTGACCGAAGGGCGCCTTGCGCTCGTCGAGGCGCTCGCCTTCCGGACGACGGAGCCGCCGCTGCACGTCCACCACCGCGAGGACGAGGCCTGGTACGTGCTCGAGGGTGGGATGACGTTCTACGTCGGAGACAGCGTCGAGGTCGCGCGGCCCGGTTCCTTCGTCTACGCGCCGCAAGGCCTTCCGCACACCTTCACGGTCGACGTCGAGCCGACACGCGTCCTGGTCCTGGCGACGCCGGGCGGGTTCGAGCACTTCGCCCTCGAGCTCGGCGAACCCGCCGCGGACGACCAACCGCCGAGCAACCTGCTTCCTCCGCTACCTGAGGTCGTCGGTCCCGTCGGCGCCCGCTACGGCATCGAGGTCATCGGGCCACCGCGGCGGATCTCGCATCCGGAGTCGGGCTGATGCCGGCCGCCGTCGAACGCCTTCCCGTGCTCAAGACGTACAAGCTGTACCTCGGCGGGCAGTTTCCGCGGACGGAGTCCGGGCGGTCCTATCTGGTGTCGTCCTCCGACGGCGGCCCGTTGGCGAACGCGTGCCGCGCCTCGCGCAAGGACGTCCGCGATGCCGTCCGCGCGGCCCGCGGCGCCGCTCCGGGGTGGGCTGGCCGCACCGCGATGAACCGGGGCCAGATCCTGTACCGGGTCGCCGAGCTGATGGAAGGCCGGTTCGATCAATTCACGGCTGAGGTCGCGGCGGCTGAGGGGATCCCGGTCCCGGCGGCGCGAACGGCGGTCGGTCGCGCCATCGACCGCTGGGTCTGGTACGCGGGCTGGGCCGACAAGATCGCCCAGATCCTGGGGTCGGCGAACCCCGTGGGCGCACCATATTTCAACTTCACGATTCCCGAGCCGACCGGCGTCGTCGGGCTCGTGGCACCCGAGCGCTCGTCGCTGCTGGGCCTGGTCTCGCGGCTGGGCCCGGTGCTCGCCGGCGGGAACGTCGCGGTGGTGCTCGCCTCGGAGGCTCGGCCGCTCCCGGCGATCACGCTCGCCGAGGTGCTCGCCACGTCCGATGTCCCGGGCGGGGTCGTGAACATCCTCACGGGTTACCGCAAGGAGCTGGTGCCCGTGCTGGCGGCCCACGTTGACGTCGACGGGCTCGATGGCTTCGGGATCCCCGATGACCTGCGAGTCGCGGCGGAGGTGGCAGCGGCCGACTCGGTCAAGCGCGTGGCCCGCCGGCCCGCCGGCGCGACGGACGCCCGGTTCGACTGGCTCGACGACCGCGCCGCCGAGCGACCCGAGTGGATCGCCGCGTTCCTCGAGATGAAGACCGTCTGGCACCCGATCGGCCTCTGAGG
>DATDJA010000241.1:0-4872 GCA_036520795.1 Candidatus Limnocylindrales bacterium | reverse complement strand
TGCAGCGGGCAGGTCGTGATCATCATCGACGATGTGAATCCCGCGCTGACGGCGCTCGGTGGCGGCGGCATCGGCGCCCTGGTGCTCGGCGCGCTCGTGCTCCTGGGCACGATGTTCCTGGGGGGCGGAATCCTGTCGCGGATCGTCGGGCTCGTGTTCGGCGCCCTCGCCGGGCTGGGCCTCGCGCTGGCGCTCGAGCAGTTCGGGATCCTCGACCCGACGACCTTCATCGGGCTCGTCATCGCCATCGTCGGCGCGGTCCTCGGTCTGATCCTGCCCGGAACGTTCCATAGGGGCGCGTCGAACGACGCGGGCGCCGCGGGCGCTCCCGCCTGACGCCCGCCGCCCGGGACCCGTGGCCGGCCGCGGGTCCCGCGGCGTATCCTTCCGACTCTCGCCGGCCCGCGCCGGCCGATCGATCATCCCGCGCTCGGATCCACGCCGCGCGCACCTTCGAGGAGGGCTTCGATGCCTCGAAACGTCCGAGGCGCGCTGCTGCAGGCGACCTGGACCGGCGACAAGGAATCGATGATCCAGAAGCACGAGGGTTACGCCCACGAGGCCGCCAAGCAGGGCGCACAGGTGATGCTGTTCCAGGAGCTGTTCTACGGCCCGTACTTCTGCCAGGTCCAGGACCGCTCGTACTACAGCTACACCGAGCTCATCCCGGACGGGCCGACGACGAAGCGGATGCAGGACCTCGCCAAGCAGACCGGGATGGTCCTGGTGGTGCCGATGTACGAGGAGGACACGACGGCGTCAGGCATCTACTACAACACCGCCGCCGTGATCGACGCCGACGGCAAGTACCTGGGCAAGTACCGCAAGACGCACATCCCGCACGTCCAGGGGTTCTGGGAGAAGTTCTACTTCCGCCCCGGCAACATGGGCTACCCGGTGTTCGAGACGGCCGTCGGCAAGGTCGGCGTCTACATCTGCTACGACCGCCACTTCCCGGAGGGCGCCCGGGCGCTCGGCCTCAACGGCGCGGAGATGGTGTTCATCCCGAGCGCGACGAGCCGCGGCCTGTCCGAGTACCTGTGGCGGGTCGAGCAGGTGAGCCATGCGCTCGCCAACGGCTACTTCGTCGGCACGATCAACCGGGTGGGCATCGAGTCCGACATCGGCCCCGACGACTTCTACGGCCAGAGCTACTTCGTCGACCCGCGGGGCCAGTTCATCGGCGCCGTCGGCAGCCCCCACGACGAGGAGCTGCTGATCCGGGACATGGACCTCGACCTGATCACCGAGGTCCGCCAGACGTGGCAGTTCTATCGCGACCGCCGGCCCGACCAGTACGGCGACCTCGTCGCCCCGTAACGCCGCTGTCGTCCGCGACGACATCAGTCTGCGGACGCGCTATCATCGCGCGGCTCGGCTGCCTGGAGGAGGGCAGCCGAGCCCTTTCATGTCCGGGGCTCGCATGTGCCGGAGCGTTCCGACGGGCACGAGGGTCGGTGTACCCTGTCGCCTCCACCGACGTCCCGGAGGCGGTTCGAGGCGATGCAGTTCGGGTTCACGCTCAAGCCTGATCACACGATCGAGCGCACGCTCGCGCTGACGAAGCAGGCCGAGGCGGCCGGCTTCGAACATGGCTGGCTGTTCGACAGCCACGTGCTGTGGCGCGATCCGTATCCGCTCCTCACCCTGATGGCCGGGGTGACCACGAGCCTGCGCCTCGGGACATGCGTGACCAATCCCGCCACGCGTGAGCCGTCGGTAACTGCGTCCACCCTTGCCCTGCTGGACGAGATCTCCGGTGGCCGGATGGACCTCGGCATCGGGCGCGGCGACTCGGCCCGGCGCGTGCTGGGCAAGCCGCCGACGACGATGGCGACGCTCGAAGAGGCGATCCGGGTCATCCGCGCGCTCGTGGCGGGCGAGACGATCGCGTACGAGGGAACGGACCTCCACTTCCCGTGGACGCAGGGCTGGACGCTCCCGGTCTGGGTCGCCGGCTACGGGCCGATGGCACTGGCGATGACCGGTCGGGTCGCCGACGGCGTGATCCTCCAGCTCGCCGACCCGGACCTGATCGCGTGGTTCGTCGGGCAGCTCCGCGACGCCGAGGTCGCCGCGGGCCGGCCGCGGGGTTCGGTGCGGGTCCAGGCCGCCGCGCCGGCTCACGTCGGCGACCTGGCCGACTGCCGCGAGCGGACGCGCTGGTTCCCGGCCCTCGTGAGCAACCACGTCGTCGACCTCGTCAACAAGTACCCGCGCGACCAGCTGCCCGAGTCCCTCACCGGCTACGTGCAGGACCGCGAGGGCTACGACTACCTGCACCACGCCGAGGTCGGCTCGTCGAACGCCGGATTCGTGGGCGACGAGGTCACAGACCGGTTCTGCGTCCTCGGGTCCGTGGAGGACCACATCGCCAAGCTCGGGCGCCTCGCGAAGGCCGGCGTCGACCAGTTCAACATCTACCTGATGAACGGCGACGAGGAGCGCATCCTCGAGATCTACGGCGCGGAGATCATCCCCGCGACACGCGCCTTCGAGGCAGCAGGGACCTGATCGCCGGCCGCTAGGCGGCCGCCGGCTCCGCTCCTCCAGGATCGAGCGGTTCGTCCGACTCGACGGCTTCCGACGGCTTCGATGACGGCAGGTCGCGAGTGGAGGCGAGGGACAAGAGCGCGATCAGCGCCGCCGCGAGGAGTCCTGCTTTCAGCGACTGGAGCTGTGCCTGCTCGTAGTCCTCGACGATCGCCACGGTCGTCGCCTCATCGAGACCTGCCTCCGTGGCTGCGACGGCGATCTGCTCCGAAGAGACGAAGTCCACCCCGGCTTCGGCGGCTACGCCGACCTGCGCCGCAACCTCCGCGCTGATGCGTGGGTCGCCCTGGATCGTCCCCACGAAGGTGCTGGCCAGGCCCGCAAACACGATCGCCCCGATGAGGGCGACGCCGAGCGAGGAACCGAGCTGCTGTCCGGTGTACTGCAGGCCCCCTGCCTCACCACGTCCCGACGCGTCGACGGAGGATTGGACGACCAGGCCGAGCTGCGAGGCCACCAGGCCCATGCCCACCCCGAGCAGCCCCATCGACACCGCGAACGCCAGGTCGGCCAGGTCGGGCCTGATCGTGGCGAGGAGGGCGAGGCACGACACGAAGATGGTCGCGAGACCGGCCCGCGTGATCGCCCGGACCGCGTATCGCCCGGACAGGCGCGAGCCTGCGGCCGCCGCGAAGAACATGGCGATGGAGGCCGGCAGCATCTTGATGCCCGTCTGGAGCGCGTCGAGGCCGAGCACGAGCTGCAGGTACAGCGGGATCGTGAAGAACACGCCCATCAGGATGAGGTTCTGCGAGAACAGCCCCACGAGCCCGGACCGGAGCGGCGGGATCTTGATCAGGTCGAGGTGGACCAGCGGGTCGTTGCCCGTGGCCTCGCGCCTTCGCTGCCAGGTCACGAAGGACCACAGCAGCACCCCGCCGACTGCGAGGACAAACGGGGTCAGTGAGAGCCCGAACGGCTCGATCGGCGAGTCCTTGGGCTGGATCAGCCCCCACGTCGTGGACTGGAGGACGGCGAGGACCACCGCCCCGAGGCCGGCCGCGGAGAGCACCGAGCCGACGACGTCGAGCCTGGGCTTCGGGCCCGTGCGCGGCGCGTCCTGGACGTAGCGGACCATCGCGAGGATGCCGAGGACGATGACCACTTCACCGACGAACACGACCCGCCACGACAGCTCGGTGGTCGCCCACCCGCCGAGGATCGGGCCGATGGCGATCCCGGCGCCCGCGACACCGCCGATCACGGCGTAGGCAGCCTTGCGCTCTTTGCCCTCGAAGTTGCCGGCGATCAACGCCGCCATCGCCGGCAGCACGAGGGCGGCGCCGATGCCCTCGAGGATCGACCAGCCGAGGGTCAGCTGTGCGACCGTCTGCGACACGGCGGTCAGGCCCGACCCGCACGCGTAGATGACCAGGCCGATCACGAACGCGCGGCGACGACCGATGATGTCGCCGATCTTGCCGCCGGTGAGCATCAGCATCGCCATGACGAGGCAGTAGAGCGTGATGACGGCCTGGATCACCGAGACCGTCGTGTCGAACTCGTCCACCAGCTGGCTGATCGAGACGTTCATGACCGACTGGTCGAGGACCATGATGAACTGGGCGCCGGCGAGCGCGACGAGCGGCAACCTCTTGTTCATCGGGTCTCCTCTTCCGCCCACGGTTCGGATGCTGTCGAGGGTACCGGGTGGCGCGGGCGCCATCGTGGACATCCTGAACCATGGGCGTGACCGGCGGTGTGGTGCGTGCGCGCACCTCCGGAGATCGACCTATTCCACGGCCTGCGCGAATCGGCGAGGTGCGCTCCGGGGGCGTCCGGTGCAGATCCGACGGGGGTCCGGGGGCCACAGGTCACTCTCGATCTTGCGGCCCGGAACCCCGACACTGGTCCCATTGGAGGTGCCCGATGGCAACGTTCGCCCTGCATCGTCGTCGTGATCCGTTCTGGGAGGTCGATGGGCCCGCCGCCCGGGCGAAGCGGCGGAAGCACCGGTTCGTCTCGACGATCGCGTTCGCTGCCGCCATGGCCGCCGTCGTCGGCGCCGCGTACATGTGGGTCACCCAGGTCGGCCTCGTCGCGTTCGTCCAGGCGCAGCTCGGCATCGGCTGACGCGACCGGGCCTCGGCCCGCGCCACGCGTCCCCCACTCCGCGCCGCTCCCTCCGCCTCGGTACGATGGCCGCCACGCGGTCCAGCATCGGCGGCCGTGGCCGCCCTGAGCGCGAGGAGGCAGCATGCGAACCCTGATCGCCAACGGCACGATCGTGACCGCCGACGGCTCGTACGACGCTGACGTCCTCGTAGACGGCGAGACCATCGCGCAGATCGGCAGCGGCCTGGCCGCGAGCGGGGTCAC